>JBQGCR010000729.1:0-5665 GCA_052038585.1 Kineosporiaceae bacterium | reverse complement strand
CGGAGCCGGAGGAGGGCGTGCGCGCCGTCGTCCGTGCCCCGCGCGCCGCCCGGGACCGCCTCGCCGCCGCCCTCCACGCGGCCGCGGCGGTGCGCAGCGCCCGCCGCGACCCCGGTTCGGTCCGGGTCCGGCTCGACCCGGACGACCTGGGCTGACCCGTCTCAGGGGGTCGGCTGCCGCTCCGCGTAGGGGACGATCTCGCGGTTGCGCAGCTTGGTCCGGTACTGGCCGATCTCCTTGCGGATGACCCGTGCGAGCAGGTACAGGCCGAGGATGTTCGGCAGGGACATCGCGAAGATCATGGCGTCGGAGAAGTCGATGACCGGACCGAGGCTCGCCGCGGCGCCGATGACCGTGAAGACGCAGAAGACGACCTTGAAGACGTTCTCGGCGAGCGGGGAGTCGCGGAAGAGGTAGCGCGTCGCCTTCATGCCGTAGTACGACCACGCGAGCATCGTCGAGTAGGCGAAGAGGACGACCGCGACGGCCAGCACGACGGGGAACCACGGGATGACCGTCTCGAAGGCCTGCGACGTCAGCGCGACGCCCTCCTGCCCGCCGGTGGTGTAGACGCCGGTGATGACGATGACGAGCGCCGTCATCGTGCAGATGACGACGGTGTCGATGAAGGGCTCGAGGAGGGCGACGTGCCCCTCGGTCGACGGCTCCTTCGTCTTCACGGCGGAGTGGGCGATCGACGCCGAGCCGATCCCCGCCTCGTTGGAGAAGGCCGCTCGGCGGAAGCCCTGGATGAGGACGCCGACGAAGCCGCCCGCGACGCCCTCGGGGGAGAAGGCGCCGGTGACGATCTCCCCGGCCGCCGCGGGGACGGCGTCGAGGTTGAACGCGATGACGACGAGGCAGGCCGTGAGGTAGAGCACCGCCATGAACGGCACGAGCTTGTCGGTGACGCGGGCGATGCTCTTGATGCCGCCGATGATGACGACGCCGACGGCGAGGGCGAAGACGATGCCGATGAGGACGTTGCGGCCGAAGAAGGGGCTGTCCTCCCCGCCGGTGACGTCGACGATCTGGGCCGTCGCCTGGTTGGCCTGGAACATGTTGCCGCCGCCGAGGGACCCGCCGATGCAGCACACGGCGAAGAACACGGCGAGCACCCGTCCGAGGCCCGCCATGCCGCGCTCGGCGAGCCCCTGGCTGAGGTAGTACATCGGACCGCCGGAGACGCTGCCGTCGGCGTTCTGCTTGCGGTACTTCACGCCGAGGGTGCACTCGGCGAGCTTGGTCGACATGCCGAGCAGTCCGGCGACGATCATCCAGAACGTCGCGCCCGGCCCGCCGAGGGTGATCGCCACGGCGACACCGGCGATGTTCCCGAGCCCGACCGTCCCGGAGACGGCCGTGGCGAGGGCCTGGAAGTGCGACACCTCGCCGGCGTCGTCCGGGTCGCTGTACCGGCCCCGGACGAGGGCGATCGCGTGGCCGAAGCCGCGGACGTTGAGGAATCCGAGGTACACGGTGAAGAAGACGGCGGCGACGATGAGCCACACGACGATGAGCGGCAGCTCCGCGCCCGCGACGGGGACGCTGTAGAAGACGGTCGACACGACAGGGTCGGAGACCGTCGCGAACCACTCGTTGATCTGCGCGTCGAGCCCGGTGTCCGCGACGGTGGCCATGGCTTCTCCTCAGGGGACGACGGTGACGGGGACGGGGCAGACCTGGACGAGGTGGGCCGGGGTGCTGCCGAAGATCAGGGTCCGCAGGCGGCCCTCGCCGGTGCGGCCGACGACGACCTGCTCGGCCGAGTGCTCCCGCGCCAGGGCGATGAGGGTCTCCGCGACGTGCCCGTGCCGGACGACGCAGTCGACGACCGCGACGCCGGTCTCGGCGAGGCCGGCGCGGACGGGCTCGAGCAGGTCCGTCCGGGCGGCCGTCACCTCGCGCTCCCGGTCGGCGGAGCGCCGCTCGTTCTCCTCGGCGGTCGTCAGCCGGTAGGGCGACCAGTCGACGACGTGGGCCAGCACGAGACCACCCTCCCGGCCGCCGACGAGGGCGGCGGCGAGGTCGACCGCGCGGCGGCTGGCCGCGCTGGCGTCGATGCCGACGAGGACGACGGGTCCGGGCATGGGTCGCCTCCTGCTCCGGCGGCGCCCGCGGGTCGGGGCGCTCACGGTTGCGGAATAGACTGGAGCCCGATCGTGCCTTTCACCAGACGAAACGACCACCTGCCATCAGATCGTCATCTTCCGGTGACGACGCGCTGCGAGGAGTGCCGTGCCCATCAAGCCGATCCGCCTCTTCGGCGACCCGGTCCTGAGGACGCCGGCCGCCCCGGTCACCGACTTCGACAAGGAGCTGCGGGGACTGGTCAAGGACCTCGAGGAGACGATGCTCGACGCGCCCGGGGCCGGCCTCGCCGCCCCCCAGATCGGCGTCTCGCTGCGGGTCTTCACCTACCACGTCGACGGCGAGCTCGGGCACCTCGTCAACCCCGACCTGTCGCTGTCGGACGAGCTGCAGGACGGCGACGAAGGGTGCCTGTCGTTCCCCGGCCTGACGTACGACACCCCGCGCGCGCTGCGCGTCGTCGCCAAGGGGTTCAACCAGCACGGCGACCCCGTGACGATCGAGGGCAGCGAGTTCCTCGCCCGCGCCATCCAGCACGAGACCGACCACCTCGACGGCATCCTCTTCATCGACCGGATGAACAAGGCCGAGCGCAAGCTCGCGCTCAAGGCGATCCGCGAGGCGGCCTGGGCGGCGGGGGAGCAGGCACCCGTGGTCCGCGAGAGCCCGCACGCCACCTTCGGCCGCGCGATCTGACGTTGCGCGTCGTCCTCGCCGGCACGCCCGACGTCGCCGTCCCGGCGCTCGAGGCGCTCGCGGCGTCCCCGCACGAGGTCGTCGCCGTCCTCACCCGTCCCGACGCCGAGGCGGGCCGCGGTCGCCGGGTCGTCCGCTCGCCCGTCGGCCGCTGGGCGGACGAGCACGGCGTGCCCGCGCTCTCCCCGCGGACCCTGCGTGACCCGGCGGCCGTCGCGGACCTCGCCGCGCTCGAGCCCGACTGCTGCCCGGTCGTCGCCTACGGCGCGCTCGTCCCGCCGGAGGCGCTCGCCGTCCCCCGGCTCGGCTGGGTGAACCTGCACTTCTCCGTCCTGCCCGCCTGGCGCGGCGCCGCCCCCGTCCAGCGCGCGGTCATGGCCGGCGACGAGGTCACGGGCGCGACGACGTTCCTGCTCGACGAGGGCCTCGACACCGGGCCGGTGCTCGGCGTGCTCACCGAGACCGTGCGGCCGCGCGACACGTCCGGCGACCTGCTGGCGCGGCTGTCGACGAGCGGCGCGGACCTGCTCGTCGCGACCCTCGACGCGCTGGAGGCCGGTCGCCTCGTCCCGCAGCCTCAGCCGGCCGACGGGGTGAGCCTCGCCCCGAAGATCGGCGTCGACGAGGCGCGGGTCGACTGGACCCGGCCGGCGTTCGCCGTCGACCGGCTCGTCCGCGGCTGCACCCCGGCCCCAGGGGCGTGGACGACGCTGCGCAGCGAGCGGGTCAAGCTCGGCCCGCTCCTGCCCGCCGAGGGGACCGGCCTCGCCCCGGGCGCGGTCGCGCCCGGCAAGCGCGAGGTGCGGGTCGGCACCGGCAGCGGCGACGTCGTCCTCGGCACCGTGCAGGCCCAGGGCCGCAAGCCCATGGCCGCCGCCGACTGGGCCCGCGGCCTGCGGCTCGAGCCGGGGGAGGCGTTCGCGTGAGCGACCAGCGACCCGCCGGACGGCGGCCGAACCCCAAGACGCGCAACGTCGCACGGCGCGACGTCAACCCGCCCCGCCGGCTCGCGTGGCAGGTGCTGCGCGCCGTCGACGAGCAGGACGCCTACGCCAACCTCGTCCTGCCGCGGATGCTGCGCCACCAGCGGCTCACGGGCCGAGACGCCGCCTTCGCGACCGAGCTCGCCTACGGGGCGCTGCGCGGGCGAGGCACGTACGACGCCGTGCTCGCCGCGTGCGTCGACCGGCCGCTGGACCAGGTGGACCCCGCCGTGCTCGACGCGCTGCGGCTCGGCACCCACCAGCTGCTCGGCATGCGGGTCCCGACCCACGCCGCGGTGTCGGCGACGGTCGACCTCGTCCGGGCCGAGATCGGCCAGGGCGCAGCGGGTTTCGCCAACGCGGTGCTGCGCCGGGTCGCGGCCCGCGAGCTCGACGACTGGCTCGCCGAGGTGGCTCCGGACGCCGCGGCGGACCTCGACGGGCACCTCGCCGTCGTCCACTCCCACCCCGTCTGGGTCGTGCGGGCGCTGCGCGACGCGCTGCGGATGCGGGTCGGCGACGACGCCGGGCTGGCGCACCTGCTCGCCGCCGACAACGCCGCCCCCGTCGTCACCCTCGCCGCCCTGCCGGGCCTCGCGGAGCCGGCCGAGCTCGACGGCGAGGCGGGCGCGTGGTCCCCGGTCGCCGTCCGCCGCGGCGGTCTCGTCGACGACGTCCGCGCGGTCCGGGAGGGCCGGGCGCGGGTGCAGGACGAGGGGTCCCAGCTCGTCGCCCTCGCCCTGGCCGCCGCCGACGTCGCCGGCGACACCGGCCGCTGGCTGGACCTGTGCGCCGGACCGGGCGGCAAGTCCGCCCTCCTCGGCGCGGTGCTCGCCGGCCGCGGGCTGCCCGACGCCCGGCTCGTCGCCACGGAGGTGAGCGAGCACCGGGCCGCCCTCGTCCGCGACTCGACGGCCGCCGTCGCCCGGCGGGTGCCCGTCGAGGTCCGCACGGCGGACGGCCGCACGGTCGGTGAGACGGAGCCGGACGCCTACGACCGGGTGCTCGTCGACGCCCCGTGCACCGGGCTCGGCGCGCTGCGCCGGCGCCCGGAGTCCCGCTGGCGCCGGAGTCCGGCCGACCTCGCCGGCCTCGCCGCCCTCCAGCGCGACCTGCTGCGCTCCGCGCTCGACGCGGTGCGCCCCGGCGGCGTCGTCGCCTACGCCACGTGCTCCCCGCACCTCGCCGAGACGTCCACGGTCGTGTCCGACGTGCTCAAGAAGCGCGACGACGTCGAGCGCCTCGACGCCCGCCAGGCCCTCGCGCCGGCGTCCGGCGGCCCCCACGCCGACCTCGGCCCCGGCCCCGACGCCCAGCTCTGGCCGCACGTCCACGGCACCGACGCGATGTACCTCGCCCTCCTGCGGCGCCGTGCATGATCACCGGCACCAGGTGCGGCGGATTCATGCGGTGGTTGCACCGAGCAGGGCGTTGAGTTGTTGGGCGGGAGTCTGCCAGTTCAGGGTCTTGCGGGGGCGGGTGTTGAGCTCGGTGGCGAGGTGGTCGAGGTCGGTCTGGGTGTAGCCGGCCAGGCTGGCGGACTTGGGCAGGTACTGGCGTAGCAGGCCGTTGGTGTTCTCGTTGCTGCCGCGTTGCCAGGGGCTGTGGGGGTCGGCGAAGTAGACCGGGCAGCCGGTGGCGATGGTGAAGCGGGCGTGGGCGGCCATCTCGGTGCCCAGGTCCCAGGTCAGGGATCTGCGCAGGTGCTCGGGCAGGTGCCCGATCAGTTTCTGCAGGACGGCCACGACGTGAGCGGAGTCGCGTCCGTCGGGTAGCGCGCCGAGCAGGACGTAGCGGGTGGAGCGTTCGACCAGGGTGATCACCGCTGAGCCGCCCCGCGCCCCGATGAGCAGGTCGCCCTCCCAGTGCCCCGGCACCGCGCGGTCCTGAGCCTC
>JBQGCR010000728.1:0-4338 GCA_052038585.1 Kineosporiaceae bacterium | reverse complement strand
CGCACGTCTCCCGCAGCCACGTCTCGAACTCGACCTCGGGGACGTGCCGGGGCCGCGGGTCCTCCAGGTCGGCCGGGTTCGGGAACGCCCACGCCGCGAGCCCGACGAGCACGAGGCCGGCGAGGAGGCGCCCCTGGCGCGTGGCGGTGTGCGGGAGGTCGTTGTACCGGAAGGAGAACGGCGACTCGGGGGTGATCCCGAGGACGAGGCCGAACTCGCCGTCGGACAGCGGCCGGGCGCCGAGGCCGTGCAGGACGGCGTTCGTCGCGGAGCGGAAGTCGGGCTCGGTGCGGTAGCGGACGAGCACCCGCCGGTACTCGGCGCTGCGCCCGGGACGCAGCGTCGGCTGCACCGCGAAGGCGATGAGCGCGCCGAGGTCGGTGTGGTCGTCGGTCGTCAGCACGTGCGGGCTCCCAGCGGCGGGCGGTCGGTCGTCAGGGTGGGCTGCGGGTCGGCCGTCGCGAGGGCGTCCGGGTCGGGGGCGACGACGAGGTCGTCGCCGGACCAGCCGGGCAGGCGCAGGACGGCGTCGTCGGCGTCGACCGCGACGCGGGGGCCGAACACGGTGACGGCGAGGTCGGCGCGCCGGCGCGGCGCCTCGACCGCGGCCGCGCCGTCGTCGTCCGCCGTCGTCGGGGTGTCGTCGGCGAAGCACCACAGGGCGGCGAGCGCGGTGACCTCGGCGGCCTGGCGGCGGTCGTCGTCGTCCGCCGCCTCGTCGTCGTGCAGGCAGGCGGCGATGAGGGTCGACAGGCGGGCCGGGAGGCCGACGGTCTCGACGGCGCGGGCCGCGGCGGCGACGACCTCGGGGCGGATCCACGGGGCCTCGGCGGCGTCGAGCTCCTCGGCCTCGAGGGCGTCGCGGTCGTCGTCGTCCTCCGCCGGGGCGGCCCAGAGGTCGTGGACGACGCGGTAGAGCCGGGGCAGCCGCGGCGCGCGCGGCCCGGCCATGTCGAGCAGGAAGCGCCACGTGACGTCGGTGGCGGTCGCGACGGGCAGCTCGACGAGGGGGTGGAGCACCTCGCCGACGAGGTCGGGCAGGTGGGCGGGCGCGGGCGCGCGGAAGGCCTGCCGGTCCTGCTCGTCGAGGAAGACCGCGCGGGCCTGCATGACGTGCCGGTGGAGGAGCTCGTGCCGGCGGCGGGACTCGCTGAGGAGCGCGTCGATCCGGGCGGAGGCGGCGGCGACGGCGTCGTCGTCCGACACGACCGTCTCGCGGACCTTGACGAGGAGCCGGTGCTCGACGTCGACGCGGCCGCGGATGTGCTCGCGCGCGGCGTCCAGGGCGGCGGGGACGTCGTCCGCCCACGCCTGGACGACGGACTTCAGGTCACGCCGGGTCGCCTTCGTCAGCGCGGTGAAGCGGTCGGCGAGGCCGACGGACGGCAGCCGCGCGCGGATCGCGGCCCGCTCGGCGGCCTCGAAGGCGCCGCGGGCGAGCTGGCGCTCGAGAAGGATCTCGTTGGCGACCTGCTCGTCCTCGACCTCGAACTCCAGGCCGCCGACCAGCGCGTTGATCGCGTCGCCGGTCGCGTTGAGGACGACCTCGCCGCGGACGGGGTCCTCCCGCTCGACGAGCAGGCGGAACTGGACCTGGCGCTGGAGGTGGCCGTCCTCGCCGGTGTAGTCGCTGATCCGGTAGGTGAAGGGGGTCTCGCGCTCGGCGCGGTTGAGCAGGCCGTCGACGGCGTACCGGGCGACCTTGGCGTGCTCAGGGGCCGGGCGGTCCAGGGCGGCCTTGGCGGCCAGGCTCGTCAGGGCGGTGACGACGTCGGCGTACGTCGCCTCGAACTCCAGGCCCTGCTGGGCGATGACGAGGTCGATCGCCGCGAGCGCGAGGGTCGGGACGTCGTAGGTGTCGGCCGGCCAGTCCTGGTGCCGGGCGTTCGTCGCCAGGTCGGCGATCGGACGGCTGCGGAGCAGGGCCGCGACGCGGGTCGGGAACGAGCGGTCGACGACGGCGTCCCGCGGGGCCGGCTTGGGCCGGGTGGCCGGGGTGCGGGTGTCCGTGACGTCGAACAGGAACTGCACGCGGCCCCTCCTCGTCTCGTCCCGGCCCCGGTCGACCGTACTGCAGATCACGTGGCGTCCCCGACGCCGCTGCGGGCGGGCGTGACGCTGGTCTCAGGGCAGGCTGCCGCGGGGGGCGACCCACGCGACCGGTTGCTGCGTGACGTCCGCGATGAGCTCGAAGTCGTGGTCGTAGTGCAGCACCGTGAGCCCGTGCGCCTCGGCTGTGGCAGCGATGAGGAGGTCGGGGATCCCCACGCCCCGGTGGGTCCCCGCGCCGACGAGCAGCTGCTGCACCTGGAGCGCCCGAGCCCAGACCTGGTCCGGCATCGGCACCCAGCCGAAGACGAGCTGGCGGTCGGCCCTGATCTCGTCGAGCATCGCCGACGAGGTGGCCACGTAGCCCATCTCCAGGTCGAGCAGGGGGCAGGTCACCACCATCCCGCGCTGGATCAGCGGCTCGAGGACCGCCGCGACGGCTGCGAGGTGTCGTCGGCCCAGCGCGCTCGTGTCCGCGAGGTAACCGCCTACCGCCACAGCTGGTCGCGGTCGGCCAGCGCGGCGTACATGCCGCTGCGCTCGATCTCGCGTCGCAGGGCGTCGTCCCGAGCGGCCTGCTCCGCGATGCGCCGCAGCGCCGCGTTGACCGTGGCGACCTTCGTCGTCGTCCCCAAGGCGGCCATCGCCGCCTTCAGGGCCTCGTCGTCGAGGTCGATGAGGGTCCTCGCCATGGTGATATCACCTCCGCGTCGTGAGGATATCAATGTGCGTCCGTTCGAGCGACGTCTTGGCAAGGCCATGGCCGGGTCAAGGCCGGTCGAGGCCGTCGACGAGGACGGTGCGGGCGGCCACGGCCGTCACCGGGAGCGGCTCGGACTCGACCGTGGCGGTCCCGTCGATCGGGATCCACGGGGAGCCGGCGAAGCGGTACTCGCCGGTCCAGACCGTGCTCAGGGTGATCGTCGCCGCCCCTGCCCGGGTGAAGGTCGTCGTCGTCCTCAGGTCGGGGTAGGGGGCGCCGGGGTCGGTGGTGTCGACCTCGTCGAGGACCCGGCCGTCGGTGTCCCGCACGGTCCAGACGTAGCGGGCCGGGGTCGCCCGGATGTCGAAGTCGATCCCGAGCAGGGTCGTGTCGAGGCGGACCGGGGTCGCGTCGGCGTAGAGGTTGGTCGGGACGTTGACGAGCACCCGCCCGGTGTCCGGCTGGATGCTCGCCCGGGCCGGCGGGATGGGCAGGCGCCGGAAGTCCTCGAGCGTGAACGCCGGGCGTCCGGGCGTCGGGACGTCGGCGGGTCTGAGGCAGAGCTGGCCCGCGGACGTCCACGGTGAGCGGCTGCCGTCCGGCTGCTGCAGGGCTCGGTAGCGGTAGTACATCCGGTCGAGCGGCTCGGGCGTGCTGCGGCACAGCTGGCCGGCGAGCGCGCAGTCGACATCCGCACCGACGAGGTTGGGGTCGTTGCCCGTGCAGGCGGGGAGGTACATGACCACCCACCGAGCGCGGGGTGGCTCCGGGGCGTCGGACCCCGGAGAGCCGGGCCCGCCCTGACTGCCGTTGCCGCCGGCCCCGGAGTCGTTGATCCACGGATCTATGGTTGGTCCACCCGACCCCCCACCGTCAGCCCTTCCCCCGGCCCAGGCTGGAGACCCGAGCGCCAGGATGGCGATGGCCAGGGCGACGCCGGCTGTGAAGCGCCTCATTGAGCGCCCTTGGTGATCGCCGCCAGCCTCCACTGGCCGCGCATCCAGACGACCCTGGCGTCGATGCGCCGATCACGGATCGCCGGGCCGCTGGTGACCACCTTGCCATCGGCGTCCGTCTGGGTCGCTGCGGTCTGGTCGATCGTCGCCACGATGGGCAGCCCGATCTCCGGTGGAGTCGCGCCGGCTACGGCGATTTTCACGGTGACCACGCCACCTTCCGTCGTCAGGCGCTTGGCCGCTCCTTGCCGGAGGTCCGTCGTGACCCTCGCGCAGAAGTCGCATTCCGGGCTGGAGATGGCCTGCAACTGCGTGGGATCCATAGGCATGTACGACCAGTTGTAGACGTCCCAGAAGTACCTGAAGAACGCCTCGGCTCCAGCCTGGTCGGGCTTCGCGGCTGCAGCGGGGAGGACGGGCGGCAGAGGGAGGCGCGGCGTCGTCGTCGCCTCGGTCATCACCTGCTTGACCGTCGTCGCGGGCGTCGTCGTCGGCCCCGCCTCGGACGCCGAGCAGCCCGCGAGCAGCGCCACGGCCAAGCCGAGCACCACACCCCGTGACGATCTTCGTCCCACGGCGCGCAGCCTAGGCGATCACCACCGATGCCCCGCAAGTCCGACCTCGCGCCCT
>JBQGCR010000727.1:0-4114 GCA_052038585.1 Kineosporiaceae bacterium | reverse complement strand
GCCGTGCCGGCGAGCGCCGCGTCGAGCTCGCGGCCCGGGTCGCCCCGCGGCAGTGCGGAGTTCGCCCGGTTGGTGCAGCCGCCGGCGGCCCGCAGCTGCCAGGCGCCGAGGTGCTCGCGCTCGGGCGCGCGCCAGTGCAGGGCCATGACGGCCTCGAGGTCGAGCAGGCCCAGCGCGCGGTGCGGCGGAGCGGCCCGGACCGGCCGGGGCGGGACGACCTTGCCGGCGAGGACGTCCGCGAGCGGCACGGCGACGACGCCGTCGCGGCCCTCGACGGTGAGCCGGTCGCCGTCGACGGCGAGCAGCGGGCCGACGACGTCGGTGAGGCCGCCGCCGGCGAGCCGGCGCCGGACCGCGACCCGCTGGCCGACCCTCGGCACCCACGTCGCGGCGGCGTCCGCCGGCGGGTGCGCGATCGACGCCATCTCCGGACCGACCCCCTCGCGCGAAGCACCCCTGACGTCGGCGATACTAGGCCCGACCGCACGCCGGGCCCTGCGCCCGCGAGCTTCCCAGGAGGATCCGCCGTGACGTACGTGATCGCGCAGCCCTGCGTCGACCTCAAGGACAAGGCCTGCATCGAGGAGTGCCCGGTCGACTGCATCTACGAGGGCCAGCGGTCGCTCTACATCCACCCGGACGAGTGCGTGGACTGCGGGGCGTGCGAGCCGGTCTGCCCGGTCGAGGCCATCTACTACGAGGACGACACGCCCGAGCAGTGGAAGGACTACTACAAGGCGAACGTCGAGTTCTTCGACGACCTCGGCTCGCCCGGCGGCGCCGCCAAGCTCGGCGTGATCCCCAAGGACCACCCGCTCGTCGCCGCCCTGCCGCCGCAGGAGCACGACCACTGAAGCTGCCCGACTTCCCCTGGGACACCCTCGCCGCGGCGAGGGCGACGGCCGCGGCCCACCCCGGCGGGCTCGTCGACCTGTCCGTCGGGACGCCGGTCGACCCGACGCCGGACGTCGTCCGCGCGGCGCTCGTCGCCGCGTCGGACGCCCCCGGCTACCCGCTGACCTACGGCACCGCCCCGCTGCGCGAGGCGGTCGCCGCGTGGTTCGCCCGGCGGCGCGGGGTCGACGGCCTCGACCCCGACGGCGTGCTGCCGACGCTCGGCTCCAAGGAGCTCGTCGCGTGGCTGCCGACGCTGCTCGGGCTGGGCGCGGGCGACGTCGTCGTCCACCCCGAGGTCGCCTACCCGACGTACGACGTCGGCGCCCGGATCGCCGGGGCGGCGCCGCTGCCCGCCGACGGCACCGCGCAGGTCGGCCCGCAGGCGTCCCGCGTCCGGCTCGTCTGGGTGAACTCCCCGTCGAACCCGACGGGCCGGGTGCTGCCCGTCGAGCACCTCGCGAAGGTCGTCGCCTGGGCCCGCTCGGTCGGGGCGGTCGTCGCGAGCGACGAGTGCTACGCCGAGCTGGGCTGGGGGATTCCGGACGTCCCGAGCATCCTCGACCCGCGGGTCTGCGGCGGGTCCCACGAGGGCCTGCTCGCGGTGTACTCGCTGAGCAAGCAGTCCAACCTCGCCGGCTACCGCGCCTCCTTCGTCGCCGGCGACGTCGCGCTCGTCCGGCGCCTGCTCGAGGTCCGCAAGCACGCCGGGATGATCGTCCCCTGGCCGGTGCAGGAGGCGCTGCGGGTCGCGCTCGGCGACGACGCGCACGTGCAGGAGCAGAGGCACCGCTACGGCGCGCGGCGCGAGGTCGTCCTCGCCGCGCTGCGGCACGCCGGGTTCCGCGTCGACCACTCCGAGGCCGGGCTCTACCAGTGGGCCACCCGGGACGAGCCGTGCCGCGCCACCGTCGACTGGTTCGCCGACCGCGGCGTCCTCGTCGCGCCGGGGGAGTTCTACGGCGCCGCCGGCGCCCGGCACGTCCGCGTCGCGCTCACGGCGACCGACGAGCGCGTGCAGGCGTTCGCCCGGCGCATGCGCTGAGCCGCGCAACCCATCTCACAGGGGGCCGGATGGCTTCGGGACGCTTCGGGCAGGTAGCGTCGCAGCGTCCAACGATGAACTCGAGGAGTGTGCATGTCCGCCGACGTACAGCCCGTCTCGCTCCGGACCGGGGAGAACACCCTCGACCTCAAGGTCGTCCCGGCCACAGAAGGCAACGACGGGGTCGACGTCTCCTCGCTGCTGGGGAAGACCGGCTACGTCACGGTCGACCCGGGGTTCGTCAACACCGCCTCGTGCACGTCCGAGATCACCTACATCGACGGTGACGCGGGCATCCTGCGCTACCGCGGCTACCCGATCGAGCAGCTCGCGGAGAAGTCGAGCTTCGCCGAGGTGAGCTACCTGCTCATCTACGGCAAGCTCCCGACGGCGACCGAGCTCGCCGACTTCGAGGGCCTCATCACGCAGCACACGATGCTCCACGAGGACCTGCGCCGGTTCTTCGACGGCTTCCCCCGCGACGCGCACCCGATGCCGGTGCTCTCGAGCGCGGTGTCGGCGCTGTCGACCTTCTACCAGGACAGCCTCAACCCGTTCGACCCGCGCCACGTCGAGATCTCGACGATCCGGCTCATGGCCAAGCTGCCGACGATCGCGGCCTACGCCTACAAGAAGTCGATCGGCCAGCCGTTCCTCTACCCGGACAACAGCCTGTCCCTCGTGGAGAACTTCCTGCGGCTGACGTTCGGCGTCCCGGCGACGCAGTACGAGCTCGACCCGGCGATGGTCAAGGCGCTCGACCTGCTCTTCATCCTCCACGCCGACCACGAGCAGAACTGCTCGACGTCGACGGTCCGGATGGTCGGGTCCTCGCACGCCAACCTCTTCGCCTCGGTCTCGGCCGGCATCAACGCGCTCTTCGGCCCGCTGCACGGCGGGGCGAACCAGGCCGTGCTGGAGATGCTCGAGGGCATCAAGAACAGCGGCGACGACGTCGACACGTTCATGCGCAAGGTCAAGAACAAGGAGGGCGGCGTCCGGCTCATGGGCTTCGGGCACCGCGTCTACAAGAACTACGACCCGCGCGCGGCGATCATCAAGAAGACCGCCGACGAGATCCTCTCGGCCATGGGCCAGCGCGACGAGATGCTCGACATCGCGATGCGCCTGGAGGAGATCGCGCTGTCCGACGACTACTTCGTCGAGCGCAAGCTCTACCCGAACGTCGACTTCTACACGGGCCTGATCTACAAGGCCATGGGCTTCCCGACGAAGATGTTCACCGTGCTCTTCGCCATCGGCCGCCTCCCGGGCTGGATCGCCCAGTGGCGCGAGATGATCGAGGACCCGACGACGACGATCGGCCGTCCGCGCCAGATCTACGTCGGCGCCACCGAGCGGGACTACACCCCGAGGTCGCAGCGCTGACAGCCGCTCCTCGCCGCCCGTCCCGCCGGATCCTTCCCGGCGGGGCGGGCGGTCGCCGTCCGGGGTCAGGACGAGGGGATCCTCGAGCCGATCTCGCCGACGAGGGTCTTCGGCGTCGTCACGGCGAGGGTCACCTGCCGGACGTCGCCGGCCAGGCGCGGCGAGAAGGACGCCGGCAGCGTGCCGAGCAGGTCGACCCGCACGTCGGTCGAGCCGTCCGGGCCGGGCAGGTGCAGCCGGCCGTTGGCCAGGGCGGGGACGGCGGCGTCCCGGGCGGTCTCGAGCGAGATCGTCCCGATGCGGTCCAGCGGCACCCGCGCGACCTCGCGGGTCTGGTGGCGCAGGACGAGGGCGTCGGCGGTGAGCAGGTGCGGGTGGGTCGTGCCGACGACGACGGCGGCGACGAGGAAGCCGAGCAGCCACAGGTCGAGCAGGAGCACGACGGCCTGGACGGCCGGCCACGGCACGACGACCGCGGTGGCGAGGGCGACGGCGGCGACGAGGGCGAGGACGGCGACGATCGTGCCGACGCGCGGCGGCGGCGTGCGGAACGCCAGGACGCCCGGGCCGACGCCGTCCTGCCGGCGGCGCAGCGCGCACGCGAGCGCCCGCCACATGCCTCGGGTCGCGAACCGGACCACCGCTCGTCCTCCTCCGTCGTCCTAGGTCGCCGCGCCGGCGACGACCACCTCGACCGTACCGGCGGGGACGCCGTCGGCCGCCGTCCACCCCCGGCCCGGCTCGGCCCGCTGCCAGCGGCGGCCGTCCGTGCGCACCTCGACGACG
>JBQGCR010000726.1:0-1891 GCA_052038585.1 Kineosporiaceae bacterium | reverse complement strand
GACGCGGCGCGCAGCCGGGCGCTGGAGGCCGTCGGCGACGCCCGGGCGGAGCAGCGCGCGGCCCACGACGAGCTGACGCGGCTGCGGCGGCACCGGCCGACGGGGACGGTGCAGCTCCCGGTCCCGGTCGCCACGGTCGAGGAGGCGCTGGAGCAGGCGCACGAGGCGCAGGCCCGGGCCGAGGCGGCCGGTGACGCCGTCCACGAGGCGCTGCGGCAGCTCGAGGTGCTCGAGCGCCGCGCCGACGCCGACCGGCGCCGCGCCGAGGCGTTCACGCTGCTCGTCGAGGACCTGCCGTCCTGGGAGGAGGTCGACGAGACGGGGGACGACGTCGCCGCCTTCGACGGGGACGTCGCTGCGGCGCAGGCGCTGCGGCGCTCGGTGCTCGCCACCCTCAAGGAGACCGACAGCGCCCACCGGATCGCCGAGCAGGCGTTCACCTCGGCGACCGGCGTCGTCCAGGCCGTCGGCCGCAGCCACCCGCAGGTGCGCACCGCGGCCCGGGACCGGCTGCTCGACGACCGCCCCGACGTTCTCGCGCGCGGCTCGCGCGCTCTCGCCGAGGGACTGCGCCTGCGCGCCACCATGATCGACGGCGAGCTCGACGACATCGCGAAGGACCAGTCGATCGTCACCGCCGCGCTGAGCCACCTCGTCGCCGACACCCTCGACACCCTGCGCAAGGCCGAGCGGTTCTCCCGGCTCCCGGCCTCCCTCGGGCCCTGGGCCGGCCGGCGCATGCTGCGGATCGGTTTCGACGCGCCGACGGCGGCGGCGGACCTGGCCGTGCACGTCGACCGCGTCGTCGAGCGGATCGTCGCCGAGGGCGCCAAGCCGCAGGGCATGCCGCTGCTCAAGGCCGCGGTCCACGAGTCGGTCGGGCAGCGCGGGTTCCGGGTCAAGGTGCTCAAGCCGACGCACGAGATGACCGCCGTCAGCGAGGACATCACCCGGCTCGGGAAGTGGTCCGGCGGCGAGAAGCTCACCGTCTGCGTCGCGCTGTACTGCACGCTCGCCGCGGTCCGCGCCCGGAACACGTTGCGGCGCAGTTCGTCCGGCGGGGTGCTCATGCTCGACAACCCGATCGGCCGGGCCTCGCACGGCTCGCTCGTCCGGATGCAGCGTGACGTCGCCGCCGCCCACGGCGTCCAGCTCGTCTACACGACCGGCGTCAAGGACCCCGAGGCGGTCTCGCTGTTCCCCAACGTCATCCGGCTCGACAACCGGCCCGGCCGCACCCGCAGCCGGCGCTACATCGTGCCCGGTGAGGGGGCGGACCCGGCGTCGTCGTCGCTCGACACCGACCCCGAGGCGAGCACCGTCGAGGGCGTCCGCGTCGCCCGCAGCGACCAGCGCCCGGTTGGCGAGCGCGAGGAGCTCGAGGAGCCGGACGGGTCATGACCGTGGCGGACGGCGGGGAGGCGGAGGGCGCGGCGGACCGCGTCGTCGAGGCCCTGCGCGCCGTCGTCGCCGCGAGCCGGCAGGTCAGGGTGCCGCTGGAGTCCCTGTGGTCCGCCGCGGAGGTGGCCCATCCGCGGCTCCAGGGATCGCCGGACGCCCGCCGGGTGCTCCGCGCCGCGATCGACGCCCTCGCCCACGAGGGCGTCGTCCTCCTCCCGCGGGCCACGACGAAGGGGTGGGACCAGCGCGGCCGTCCCGAGCTGCCCGGGTGGGTCCGGCGGCCGGCGCAGGCGCAGGCGCCGACCAGGCCGCCCCGCGTCTGGCCCGCCGTCCTCGAACCGGCCGCGGCGGTCGCCCGCGGGACGGATCTGGAGGCGCTGGAACGGATCGCGGACTGGCTGCGCGACCACCCGGGGGGCGCCGGCGTCCGCCGCGTGCCGGTCGAGGAGCGCTCGGCGCAGGTCTTCGGCGACGAGAAGCGCCTCAACCA
>JBQGCR010000725.1:0-2976 GCA_052038585.1 Kineosporiaceae bacterium | reverse complement strand
GTCGGGGACGTCATCTGCTTCGAGGTCGCCTACGACACCCTCGTCACCGACCCCGTCCGCGCGGGGGCCGACCTGCTCGTCGTCCAGACGAACAACGCGACGTTCGGCCGCAGCGACGAGAGCGTCCAGCAGCTGGCGATGTCGAGGCTGCGTGCGGTCGAGACCGGCCGGGCCGTCGCCCACGTGTCGACGGTCGGCATCAGCGGGCTCGTCCTGCCCGACGGCTCCCTCGTCGCGCGCTCGGGGCACTTCACCCAGGAGGTGCTCGCGGCGCGGCTCCCGCTGCGCACCGACCTGACGCCCGCGGTCCGGCTGCACCAGGCGCCGGAGGTCGTGCTCGCCCTGCTCGGCGTGGGCCTCGTCGGCGCCGCCGGGCTGCGCGCCCGCCGGGCCGCCCGCCGAGCCGCGGAGCAGGCGCCGTGAGCGCCGCGGGCGCCGGACGGGTCCTCGTCGTCCTGCCGACGTACGACGAGCGGGACAACCTCGAGACGATCGTCGGCCGGCTGCGGGCGGCGGTCCCGGACGCCGACGTCCTCGTCGCCGACGACGCGAGCCCGGACGGCACCGGCGAGCTGGCGGACCGGCTCGCGGACAAGGACTCCCACGTCCACGTGCTGCACCGCCCCGGCAAGGAGGGGCTCGGCGCGGCCTACCTCGCCGGCTTCGCCTGGGGCCTGGCCGCGGGGTACGACGTCCTCGTCGAGATGGACGCCGACGGCTCGCACCCGCCGGAGCAGCTCCCGGCCCTGCTCGAGCGCGTCGAGGCGGGCGCCGACCTCGTGCTCGGGTCGCGGTGGGTGCCGGGCGGCAGCGTCGTCGACTGGCCGCGCTCCCGCGAGGTGCTCAGCCGCGGCGGCAACACGTTCACCCGGCTCGCCCTCGGCCTCCCGCTGCGCGACGCCACCGGAGGCTTCCGGGCCTTCCGGCGGTCGGCGCTGGAGCGGGTCGACCTCGCAGGCGTCTCCTCGCAGGGCTACTGCTTCCAGGTGGACCTCGCCTGGCGCGCCGTGCAGGCCGGCCTGAGGGTCGACGAGGTGCCGATCACCTTCGTCGAGCGGCAGGTCGGCGTGAGCAAGATGAGCCGGGCGATCGTCGTCGAGGCGCTGCGCCGGGTCACGGTGTGGGGCCTGCGCCACCGCCTGGAGCAGGTGCGCTCGCTCGGCCGCGGCCGGGCCACGGCGGGGGACCGGAGGTGAGCCTGCCGCTGGGGGCCGGCGGCCCCGCGCCGCACGCCCCGCGCCCACCCCGACGGGGACGCTGGGTGCTCGCGCTGCTCCTGCTGCTGCCCGTCGTCGAGCTCGCGGTGATCGTCCAGGTCGGCCACCTGCTCGGCGTGTGGCCGACGGTCGGCCTCGTCGTGCTCGGCACCGTCGTCGGCCTCCAGGTCGTCACCCGGACCGGCCGGTCCGCGTTCGAGGCGCTCACCGCCCGGCTCGCGACCGGCGCGGCGCCCGACGGCCGCCAGGCCGGGGACGCCGCGCTCGTCATGCTCGGCGGGCTGCTCCTCGCGTTCCCCGGCTTCCTCACCGACGTCGCCGGGCTGCTCCTGCTCCTGCCGCCGACCCGCAGCCTGGCCCGCCGGGGCGCCGCCCGCGCCGCCCGGGGCCGGGTGAGCACCGTGACCGTGCGGCACGTCGGCCCACCCGGCCGCCCCGCGGCCGGACCGCAGGACGGTGTCGTCCGGGGCGAGGTCGTCGACGGCGACGGCACGGGCATCGACCGACCCTGAGGTGCACAAACAAAGGCTAAAGCGCTAACCTTTCCTTGTACTCGTCGGGAGGTGGCGCAATGGGCTCCTGGGAACCGCTGACCTGGCAGCCCCCGGTCCGCGACGGCGTGCCGGCGAGCCGGCGCCGCCGCGGCCGCTACTGGGCCTACGTGCCGGACCCGCTGCGGACCACGACGCCGCTGGACCTCCCGGCGGACGTCGTCGACCGGGTCAGCGAGGCCTCGGCGGCGCTTGCCGCGGTGCCCCGCCTGGCGGGGGAGCGCGGTCCCGTCGACCTCGACGCCCTGACCTCGCTGACGCTGCGCAGCGAGGCGGTCGCGTCGTCCGTCATCGAGGGGGTCCAGGTCAGCGCGCGCAACGTCGCCCTGGCCGACCTCACCGGCCACGGGTCGTCCGCGGCGCTCGAGGTCGCCCGGGCCGGCGCCGTCCTGCGCAGCGCGACGCGTGACCTCGCCGCCGCGGACCGGGTGGGCGTGGACGACGTCGTCGCCCTGCAGTCGCTGCTCGTGCCGTACCTGCCCGGTCTGCGCGCCGAGCAGGTCTGGATCGGTGGGGTGAGCCCGCTCGTCGCGGCCTTCGTCCCCCCCGCGCACGAGCGGGTGCCCGCGCTCATGGAGGACCTCGTCGCCTACCTCGACGACCCGGCGGACACCCCGGTCGTCGCGGCGGCGGTCGTCCACGCGCAGTTCGAGACGATCCACCCGTTCCGCGACGGCAACGGCCGCGTCGGCCGGGCGCTCGTGCACACCGTCCTGGCCCGGGCCGGCGTCGTGTCGACCGTCGTCCCGTTCAGCCGGGTCTTCGCGGCCCGCACCCAGCGCTACCTCGACGGGCTCGTCGCCTGGCGCACCGAGGACGGGTACGACGAGCGCGCGCAGTGGGTCGAGGTCTTCGCCGACGCGCTCGTCGAGGGCGCCTCGCTCGCGGGCCGCATGGTCCGGCGGCTCGACGCGCTGCGCGCCGGGCACCGCGAGCGGCTGCTCAGGGCGCGGGACGCCGCGGGCGGCCGGGCGCCGCGGCGCGGCAGCACGGTGCTGCGGCTGCTCGACGACGGCGTCGCCCACCCGGTCGACACGGCGGCCGGCGCGGCGGGCCGGCTCGGGGTCTCGGCCGTCGCCGCCCGGGAGGCGCTCGAGGAGCTGGCCGCCTGCGGGGTGTACCGGACGGTCAAGGTCGACAAGGGCAAGACGGTGTCCTACGTCGCGGCGGACGTGCTCGCCGTGGCCGACACCGCGCTCGACGGCGGT
>JBQGCR010000724.1:0-6801 GCA_052038585.1 Kineosporiaceae bacterium | reverse complement strand
ACGTCGGAGACGCCGAGGGCGCGCAGCAGGTCGCGCAGGGTCGCGACGTAGGCGCGGGCGATCTCCGGGGCGCGTGCGCCGGCCCCGGTGATCGGCCGGGTGACGATCTCGATGAGCGGGATGCCCGCGCGGTTGTAGTCGACGAGGGAGTACTCGGCGCCGTGGATGCGCCCGGTCGACCCGCCGACGTGCGAGGACTTGCCGGTGTCCTCCTCCATGTGGGCGCGCTCGATCTCGACCCGGAACGTCGTGCCGTCCTCGAGCTCGACGTCGAGGTGGCCGTCGTAGGCGATCGGCTCGTCGTACTGCGACGTCTGGAAGTTCTTCGGCATGTCCGGGTAGAAGTAGTTCTTCCGCGCGAACCGGCACCACGACGCGATCGAGCAGTTCAGCGCGAGGCCGATCCGGATCGCCGACTCCAGGCCCGTCGCGTTGAGCACCGGCAAGGCGCCGGGCAGGCCGAGGCACACCGGGCACACCTGGGTGTTCGGCGGCGCGCCGAACTCCGTCGGGCAGCCGCAGAACATCTTCGTCCGCGTGCTCAGCTCGACGTGCGTCTCGAGGCCCATGACCGGGTCGAACGCCGCGACGGCCTCGTCGTACGGCAGCACGGCCTGCGCGGTCTGGCTCATCGCGTTCCCTCCAGGGTGGCGAGCTCGGGGATGCGGTCCAGCAGCGGGGCCCCCCACGAGGCGACGAGCATCGCCTCGAGCGCGGCGCCGAGCCGGTAGAGCCGCTCGTCGGCCTGCGCCGGCGCGAGGAGCTGGATGCCGGCCGGCAGTCCGTCCTCGTCGGCCAGGCCGCTCGGCAGCGACATCCCGGGCACGCCCGCGAGGTTGGCCGGGATCGTCGCGACGTCGTTGAGGTACATCGCCAGCGGGTCGTCGAGCTTGTCCCCGAGCGGGAACGCCGTCGTCGGCGCCGTCGGCGAGAGCAGGACGTCGCACTGCTCGAACGCGGCGGCGAAGTCGCGCTGGATGAGCGTGCGGACCTTCTGCGCGCTGCCGTAGTAGGCGTCGTAGTAGCCCGAGGACAGCGCGTACGTGCCGAGGATGATCCGGCGCTTGACCTCCTCGCCGAAGCCGGCGGCGCGGGTGGCGGCCATGACCCGCTCGGCGCTGGGGTCGCCGGACGGCTCGACGCGCAGGCCGTAGCGCATGGCGTCGAAGCGCGCGAGGTTGCTGCTCACCTCGCTCGGCATGACGAGGTAGTAGGCGGCGAGGGCGTGCGCGAAGGACGGGCACGACACCTCGACCACGTGGGCGCCGGCGCCCTGCAGGAGCGCGACGGCCTCGTCGAAGCGGGCGCGGACGCCGGGCTGCCAGCCGCCGCCGTCGCCGTGCAGCTCGGTGACGACGCCGACGCGGACGCCGGACAGGTCGCCCGCGAGCCCCTGCGCCGCACCGGCTCTCGCCGCGGCGACGACGTCGCCGTGCGGCTGCGCGAGCGAGGTGGAGTCCATCGGGTCGTGCCCGGCCATGACCTCGTGCAGCAGCGCGGCGTCGAGGACCGTCCGGGCGCACGGGCCGGCCTGGTCGAGGCTGCTCGCCATGGCGACGATGCCGTACCGGCTCATCGCGCCGTAGGTCGGCTTGACCCCGACGGTGCCGGTGACGGAGGCCGGCTGCCGGATCGAGCCGCCGGTGTCCGTGCCGGTCGCGAGCGGCGCCTCGAAGGCGGCCAGCGCGGCGGCCGACCCGCCGCCGGACCCGCCGGGGATCCGCGCGAGGTCCCACGGGTTGCCCGTCGGCCCGTACGCGGAGTGCTCCGTCGAGGAGCCCATGGCGAACTCGTCCATGTTCGTCTTGCCGAGGACGACGAGGCGCGCGTCCTTGACCTTGCGGACGACGGTCGCGTCGTAGGGCGGCACCCAGCCGCGCAGGATCCGCGAGCCGCACGTCGTCGGCAGGCCGCGGGTGGCCATGACGTCCTTGACGGCGATCGGGACGCCGGCGAGCGGGTGCAGGTCCTCCCCCGCGGCGCGGGCGGCGTCGACCGCCCGGGCGTCGGCGAGCGCCTGCTCGGTCGCGACGTGGAGGAACGCGTGGACGCCCGGGCCGGCGGCGCGGCCGTCGTCGTCCCGGGTGCCGTCCACCGCGGCGACCCGGTCCAGGTGCGCCTGCGTGAGCTCCTCGGAGGACACCTCGCGGGCGGCGAGCAGCGCCGACAGCTCGGCCGCGGTGCGGCGGGTCAGGTCGCTCATCAGTCCTCCTCGAGGATGCGCGGCACGCGGAAGCGCTGCTCCTGCGCGGCCGGGGCCATCGCCAGCGCCTCGTCGGGGGCGAGCCCGGGGCGCACCTCGTCGGGCCGGGTGACGTTCGTCAGCGGGATGGGGTGCGACGTCGCCGGGACGTCGTCGCCGGCGGCCTCGCGCACCTGCGCGACGGCGCCGAGGATGACGTCGAGCTGGCCGGCGAGGGTGTCGAGCTCCTCGGCACCGAGGTCGATGCGGGCCAGCATCGCGAGGTGCGCGACCTCCTCGCGCGAGATGGCGGACATGGTTCTCCCGGGGACGACGAGCGGGGACACCGCGAGTCTAGGCTGGCGGGGCGGGGTCCGGCTCCGGCGGGTCCGGCTCCGGCGGGCCCTGCTGGAGCAGCGCCCGGAAGCCGTCCTCGTCGAGCACCGGCACCCCGAGCCGCGCGGCGTTCTCCGCCTTGCTGCCCGGGTTCTCCCCGACGACGACGTAGGACGTCTTCTTCGACACGCTGCCCGACGCCTTGCCGCCGCGGGCGAGGATCGCCTCGCGCGCCTCGTCCCGGCTGAAGCCGGCGAGGGTCCCGGTGACGACGACGGTGAGGCCGGTGAGCGTCCTCGGGACGCTCTCGTCCTGGGCGTCCTCCATCCGCACCCCGGCCGCCGCCCACCGGTCGACGATCGCGGCGTGCCAGTCGACGTCGAACCACTCGCGCAGCGACTGCCCGATGACCGGGCCGACGCCGTCGACCGCGGCGAGCTCGGCGACGTCCGCGGCGCGGATCCGCTCCATCGACCCCATCGCCTGGGCGAGGCCCCGGGCCGCGGTCGGCCCGACGTGCCGGATCGACAGCGCGACGAGCACCCGCCACAGCGGCTGCTCGCGCGCCTTGTCGAGGTTGTCGAGCAGGCGCTGGCCGTTGGCCGACAGCGTGCCGTCCTTCTTGGTGAACAGCGGCACCCCGACGAGCGCGTCCGCGGTGATCCCGAAGAGGTCGCCCTCGTCGGTGAGCACGCCGGCCTGGAGCAGCGCGATCGCGCCCTCGTAGCCGAGCGCCTCGACGTCGAAGGCGTTCCGGCTCGCGACGTGGAAGAGCCGCTCGCGCAGCTGGGCCGGGCAGGACCGGGCGTTCGGGCAGCGGATGTCGGCGTCGCCCTCCTTCTCGTAGGCGAGCTCCGTGCCGCACTCGGGGCAGTGCGTCGGCATGACGAACTCGCGCTCGTCGCCGGTGCGGGCGTCGACCACCGGGCCGACGATCTCCGGGATGACGTCGCCGGCCTTGCGCAGCACCACCGTGTCGCCGATGAGCACGCCCTTGCGGCGCACCTCGCTCGCGTTGTGCAGCGTGGCCATCGAGACCGTCGAGCCGGAGACGAGGACGGGCTCCATGACCCCGAACGGCGTCACCCGGCCGGTGCGCCCGACGTTGACCCGGATGTCGAGGAGCGTCGTGTTGACCTCCTCCGGCGGGTACTTGTAGGCGATCGCCCAGCGCGGCGCCCGGCTCGTGCTGCCCAGCCGGCGCTGGAGGCCGACGTCGTCGACCTTGACGACGACGCCGTCGATCTCGTGCACCTGGTCGTGCCGGTGGGCGCCGACCTCGCCGACGTAGGCGACGACGTCGTCCACGCCCGTCACCACCCGGTACGTCGTGCTGACCGGCAGGCCCCACGCGGCGAGCAGGTCGTAGGCGTGGGACTGCCGGTCGACGTCGAGGCCGCGGCGGGCGCCGAGGCCGTGGACGAGCATGCGCAGCGGGCGGGTCGCGGTGACGCGGGGGTCCTTCTGCCGCAACGACCCCGCGGCCGCGTTGCGCGGGTTCGCGAAGGGCGCCTTGCCCGCCTCGACGAGCGAGGCGTTGAGGTCGGCGAAGGCGGCGACCGGGAAGAACACCTCGCCGCGCACCTCGACGAGGTCCGGCACCGGGGCGTCCCCGCCCGAGAGCACGTGCGGCACACCGCTGATCGTGCGGACGTTGAGCGTCACGTCCTCCCCCGTGCGCCCGTCGCCGCGCGTCGCGGCGCGCACGAGCCGGCCCTTCTCGTAGAGCAGGTTGACCGCCAGGCCGTCGATCTTCAGCTCGCACAGGTACTGCGGGCTGCCGGCGTCCCGCTCGACGCGCTCCGCCCAGGCGCGCAGCTCGCCCTCGCTGAAGGCGTTGTCGAGGCTGAGCATCCGCTCGACGTGGTCGACCGGGGTGAACTCGGTCGAGAACGTGCCGCCGACCCGCTGGGTCGGCGAGTCCGGCGTCCGCAGGCCGGGATGGGCCTGCTCGAGCGCCTCGAGCTCGCGCAGCAGCGCGTCGTACTCGGCGTCGCTGACCGTCGGCGCGTCCCGCACGTAGTAGGCGAACTGGTGCGCCTGCAGCTGCTCGACGAGCTCGCCCCAGCGGTGGCGCGCCTCGTCCGGCAGCACGTCCTGCGTCTCCTGGCTCACGGGCGTCATCCTGCCGCAGCCCACCGACAACGCACGGTCCGACCTACCTCAGCGGCGGGATCCCCAGCGGCGGCGTCGGCGGCGGCAGGTAGCTGCGCTGGCCCGGCAGGATGCTGCCGCCGAGCGGGACGACGGCGTCGAACGAGCTGGTCGTCATCCGCACCTGGCACGGGACCGCGTCGCCGACCTGCGGCTCGGGCACGCCGGGCGGGAGCGCGAGCATGCTCACCTGCATGTGCGGGGTGTCGACGAAGCGGAGCCGGTGGCCCCCGAGGACGAACGGCGACGGACGCACCCCGACGAGCGCCGCGACGCCGCGGGCGACGCCGACGAGCTGGTGGCGCAGCCCCACCGCCGGCTCGGCGTGGAGCCCGACCCCGTGCGCCGTGCCCCCGGAGACGACGACGACCGTGCGGGTGCGCGCACGCCAGCGCGCGGACCCGAGCCGCGCCCCCGGCGCGACGTGCCGGACGTCGAGCACCCGGCCGGACGCCTCGAGCGCGCCCCGGTCACCGAGCCACAGCCGGGTCCCGACCCGCTCGCGCAGGCGCACCGTCGGGACGGCCGCCTGCACCGCCGCCAGCTGCGCGGCACCGGCGTGGCTGACCCACAGCGTCGTCGCCCAGCCCGCCCCGGCGAGCTGCCTCGCGACGGCGTGCAGCTCGCCCCGGCGGCCCCCGCAGACCGGCAGGTGCACCGCGAAGCCGCGCAGCACGCCGGGGGTGCCGGGCGTGCCGGTGAGCGGCAGGAGCCGGTGGCGCAGCCAGGCCAGCTCCGCCGCCGAGAGGCCGTGCCGCTGCATCGAGGAGTCGAGCTCGACGACGAAGGGCGCGCGGCTGCCCTGCTCGGCGGCGTCGAGCGCCGCCTCGAGGGACACGACGCTGCCGATGGTCCGCACGGTCCGCGGCACCTGCGCGGGCGAGGGGGCCGGGGTCGCGGGCGTCCACGGCTCGAGGACGACGACGGTGCCGCCGAAGGTCTCGAGCACCCGGCGGGCCTCGGCCGGCGTCCCGGCGGCGACGGTGTCGACCCCGAGCCGGGTCGCCTGCTCGGCGAGCAGCGCGGTACCCAGGCCGTAGCCGTGGCCCTTGACGACGGGGACGATCCCGGGCTCCCGGGCGACGACGGCGTCGAGGTGCGCCTGCCACCGGGGGATGTCGACGCTGACGGAGAAGGTCACGGGGTCACCGCCTCCGCGCCGCGACGTAGGCCCGGTAGGCCCGGTACCACAGCGGGCGCAGCACCCGCTCCCACTCCCCCACGTACTCGCGCGCGGTGCCGCCGAAGCCCGCCTTGAACCGCACGAGCCCGGCCTGCGGGTCGTCCTCGGTGAGCCCGGGGGTGACCCCGCGCAGGTCGTAGTGGGTCGCGCCGGTCGCCAGGCCCTCCCGGACGACGGCCCAGTGCAGGGCGTTGGCCGCCCGCGCCTGGCGGTCGTCGGCCGTCGACGCGCCGTACTGGTAGCAGATCCGCCCGCCGGTGCGGATGCACAGCGCACCGGCGAGGACCCGGCCCTCGTGGACGGCGACGTGGAGGGTCGCGTGCTCGCCGAGGGTGCGCAGCATCCCCGACAGGTAGCCCCGGGGCCGCGGCGTGAAGCGCTGGCGGCGCGCGGTCTCGACGTAGAGGTCCTCGAACGCCTCGACGTCGTCGGGCGTCGCGTGCCGCACCTCGACGCCCGCCCTGGCCGAGCGGGTGAGGTTGCGGCGCCACTGCTGGTTCATCGCCGCCCGCAGGTCGTCCTCGTCGCGGCCGGCGAGGTCGAGGCCGACGACGTACGTCGGCTGGCCGTCGCCGAGGTCCTTCGGGCAGGCGACCCAGCCGGACGCCGCGAGGTTCTTCGCCCAGGCCTGGCCGCGGTGCTCGACGGTGTCCGGGTCGAGGTCGTCCAGGCTCGCCGTCCCGGCGGAGATGCCGTCGCGGATCGTCCGCGGCCCCCACGTGCGGACGGCCACCCGTGGCCCGACGCGCAGCGCGAAGGCGCCGGCGGTGCGGGCGTGGGCGGCCAGCGGGTCGAGCAGCGCGGCCGGGTCCTGCGCCGCGGCGTCCTCGAGGCCCGGCGCGACGACGGGACCCTCCGGCACGTACGCGAAGCTGCGGCCGACCCGCGGCAGCACCCGGTGGAGCACGAGGCACGCCGCGACGAGGGTGCCGTCCGGTGCGGCCCA
>JBQGCR010000723.1:0-1542 GCA_052038585.1 Kineosporiaceae bacterium | reverse complement strand
GAGGACCCCGGCCGGCCACGCGAAGGCGAGCGTGAGCGGCTTCGTCGTCGTCGGCTCGACGCCCGGCTTCGTCGCGAAGGCGCCGTGGAGGAAGCGGGCGCTGTAGCCGGCGGTGAGGGCGGAGCCGGCGACGAGGACGGCCAGGGTGGCGAGGTCGGCGGGCCCGCCGTGGAGGAAGCCCTCGAACGCGGCCTCCTTGGCGACGAAGCCGAGGGTAGGCGGGACGCCGGCCATGGAGGCGGCGGCGAGCGCGGCCGTCGCGAGGAGCCAGGGGTGGCGCCGGCCGAGGCCGGACAGGCGCCGCCGGTCGCGGGTGCCGGCGAGCTTGTCGACGATGCCGACGACGAAGAACAGCGTCGCCTTGAAGAAGCCGTGCGCGAGGACGAGCGCGGCGCCGGCGACCGCCGCCGTCCGGGTGCCGGCGGCGAGCAGGACGACGAGGAAGCCGAGCTGGCTCACGGTGCCGAAGGCGAGGACGAGCTTGAGGTCGTCCTGGCGCAGCGCGCGGTAGGCGCCGAGCAGCATCGTCGCGCCGCCGAGGACGACGAGCGTCGTCGACCAGGCGGGGACGTCGGCGAAGCCGGGGGTGAGCCGGGCGACGAGGTAGACGCCGGCCTTGACCATCGCCGCGGCGTGCAGGTAGGCGCTGATCGGGGTCGGGGCGACCATCGCCGACGGCAGCCAGAAGTGCCACGGCACGAGGGCGGACTTCGTCGCCGCGCCGAGGATCGCCAGGACGAGGCCGACGACGACGGGGGTGGTCGCCTCGGGCGGGTCGGCGACGATCGCGGAGATCCGGGTGGTCCCCGCGGCGTAGGACAGGAGGATGAACCCGACGAGCATGGCCAGGCCCCCGGCCGTCGTCACGACGAGCGCCTGCATCGCGCTGCGCCGCTCCTCCTTGCGGAAGCCGCTGCCGCCGATGAGGGCGTACGACAGGATCGTCGTCGCCTCCCAGAAGACGAAGAGCAGGAGCAGGTCGTCGGCGAGGACGAGGCCGACCATGGACGCCGCGAAGGCGACGAGCAGCGCCGTCGTCAGCGGCAGGCCCCGGTCCCCCGGCGGGATGTAGCGCGCGGTGTAGGCGAGCACGAGCGCGCCGACGCCGAGGACGAGCACGAGGAGCAGGGCGGCGAGCGCGTCGAGGCGCAGGGTGAAGCTCAGGTCGAGCGACGGCACCCAGCGGAAGGACTCCGTGCGGTCGACACCCGTGCCGTCGCGCAGGAGCACGGCGACGAGCCAGACGAGGCCGGCCGCGGGCACGGCCGCGCAGCCCAGGACGGCGGTGCGGCCCCAGCGCCGCACGGCCGGCGCCGCGACGAGGGCGGCGACGGCATGGGCGATCAGGACGAGGGTCAAGCGGGCCCCCAGAGCTGGTAACGGGGATGGCGAGGACAGGTGGGCGGACGCGTGCGGCGACCCCTCAGTACCCAGGCGCTCGCCGGTCGACGACGCCTCAGGCGGTCGCGGGTGGGGGTGCGCGGCCTCGGGCCGCTGCTGCGGGGACGTCGGGAGCCGTCGGCGGGGCCACGGCCTCGTCGC
>JBQGCR010000722.1:0-8058 GCA_052038585.1 Kineosporiaceae bacterium | reverse complement strand
CGGCGATCGCGCCGATCTGCCCGAGGCGCCACAGCTCCGAACGGTGGAAGGACGGTCCGTCCTCGCGCACGAGGACCAGCCCGAGCGGGTGCGTCCCGAGCGGGACGAGAGCCGTTCCCCCGAAGGCCTTCTCGGCGCCGGACAGGGTGAGCTCCACCGAGGCGAGGCGCAGGCCGGTCCGCAGCGCGACGCCGTCCAGCCCGGGGCAGCGCGGGCTCGCGGCGACGACGCCCTCCGGCTCGCCGTCCGTCCCGAAGGCGAGCACCGCGGCCCAGTCGGCTCCGAGCGCGGCCGGGGCGCCGTCCGCGAGCGTGCGCAGCGCGCGGTCCGGCTGGGCGAGCACCTGGCCGAGCAGCTCGAGCTCGGCGTGCCCGGCGGACGGCGGCGCGGGGTGCTGCGCGCCGAGCACCGTCAGGCCGACGACGCCGGCGAGGACGTCCGTGACGCGGGACAGGTGCCCGGGGTCGCGGACCTCGACGAAGAGGTCGTCCGTCGCCCGCCCGGACTCGCTGTCGAGCACGTCGACGCGGGTGATGTCGGCCCCGGCCGACCCCGCCGCGGACGCGACGAGACCGAGCATGCCGGGACGGTCCAGGACGCTGATGCGGATACGGGCGAGCACGGCACCCAGCATGGCGCATCGGCGTTCCGCCGACGTTACGCCGCCTTCCTCCGCGCGAGCGCCGGGAGCAGGCCCCAGACGACGACGAGCAGCGCGACGAGGCCGCCGGCCGTCCACAGCGCCCGCTCGCGGCCGACGACGACGTCGAGGACGAGCTGGAGCGAGGCCCCGAGGGCCAGGACGAAGAAGGCCAACCCGGCCCGGGCGTAGCTGTTCGCCGCGTCGACGACCTCACGCTTGAGCCCCTGCCGGAACAGCAGCCGGTGGTAGGCGACCGGCGCCACGAAGCACACGGTCGTCAGTGCGGACAGCACGAGCGCCGCGACGAGCATCTGCCGCTGCCACGCGTCGAGCTCGGGGTAGCGCGCCTGGAAGGGGATCGTCAGGAGGAAGGCGAAGAGGATCTGCACCCCGGTCTGGCCGACCCGGAGCTCCTGGAGGAGGTCGGCGAAGTTGCGGTCGGCCCGTTCGGTCGGGGTCTCGTCGGGTCGTGCTGCGGCGTCCACCGGCACACGGTGGACCCGGCTGCGGCAGTGTGCGAGTGCAGACGCGCACCCCTCCCGCACGCCATACCGTGTGGGGCATGGACGGGACGCGTCCCCGCTGGTGGCGGCTGCTGCTGGCCACCCCGCCGACGGTGGTCGCCGGCGGCATCCTCGCGGCGTCCTGGTCGGGTCTGCGGGGCAGCCACCCGGCCTACGCCGCGACCCTCGTCGCGACCGCCGCGGTCGGCGTCGTCGTCATGACCCGGGCGCTGCGCGCCCACGTCGTCCCGGAGCGACGCCCGGGCGCGGCACGCCGGGCCGGGCTGCTCGCCGGCCGCGGGACGGCGCTCGTCCTCGTCGTCGCCCTCACCGCGGCGCTGGTCTGGCTGCGGCCCTTCGCCGCCGACGGGCTCGCGCTCGCGGCGCTCCGGCCGGGGTACGACGTGGACCGGACGACGACGTTCACCCGCATCGACCTCGCCCCGGTCGGCCGCCGGGCCACCGCGGGACTCGTCTTCTACCCGGGGGCGCGGGTCGACCCGCGCGCGTACCTGCCGCTGCTCACGCAGGTCGCCCAGCAGGGCTACCGGGTCGTCGTCCTCAAGCCGCCGTACGACCTCGCGGTGCTCGACCCCGGCGCCGCGGACCGCGTCGTCCGCGACTACGCCGAGGTCGAGCGGTGGGCCGTCGGCGGGCACTCCCTCGGCGGGACGATGGCCGCCCGGTATGCCGGCCGCGACCCGGCGAAGGTCGGCGCGCTCGTGCTCTGGGCGTCCTACCCGGCGCGGGACCTGCGGGACATGCGCGCCGCCGTCACGTCGGTCTACGGCACCCGCGACGGGCTCGCCACGGTCTCCGACATCGAGGCGAGCAGGGCCGACCTGCCGGACGGGACGACGTACGTGCCCGTGGAGGGCGGCGTCCACGCGTTCTTCGGCGACTACGGCGACCAGCCGGGCGACGGGCGGCCGACGACCGACCGCGCGACAGCCCAGACGACGATCGTCGAGGCCACGGTCGCCGCGCTGCGCTCGCTGGAGACCGGCGGGGGCTGACGACGGCCCGGGAGGCGGCGGGACTGCGTGCGGAGTCGGCGGGACTGCGTGCGGAGTCGGCGGGACTGCGTGCGGAGTCGGCGGGGGTGGGGGGGGGGGCTAGATCCAGATCGCGGGGTCGACGACGTCGTCGTCGCCGAGGCCGGGGGCGGGGGGCGGCGGGGGCGGGGCGGCGGGCTTCGCGCCGCCCTTCTCGCGGACCTCGCCGGGGATGCCGACGACGATGGAGTTCGGCGGGACGTCGCGGACGACGACGGCGTTCGCGCCGACCTGGGACCCGCGGCCGATCGTGATCGGCCCGAGCACGCGGGCGCCGGCACCGATCGTCACGCCGTCCTCGACGGTCGGGTGGCGCTTGACCTTCGCCAGGGACCGACCGCCGAGGGTCACGTCGTGGTAGAGCATGACGTCGTCGCCGACCTCGGCGGTCTCGCCGATGACGACGCCCATGCCGTGGTCGATGAAGAAGCGCCGGCCGATCGTCGCGCCGGGGTGGATCTCGATCCCGGTCGCCGCCCGCGCCCACTGGGACACGAGGCGGGCGACGAGCCGGTGCTCGGAGACCCACAGGCGGTGCGCGAGGCGGTACGACCAGATCGCGTGCAGGCCGGGGTAGCCGAGGACGACCTCGGCCCGGCTGCGGACGGCGGGGTCGCGGGCGATGGCCGCGTCGACGTCCTCACGCAGCCGTGCCCGCCACCCGAGCCGTCCCGTCACGCGCCGCTCGGCGCCCCGCAGCATCGCCTCAGTCCATGTACTCGGAGAACAGCACCGTCGACAGGTACCGCTCGCCGAAGGACGGGACGATGACGACGACGTTCTTGCCGGCGAACTCCGGGCGCTGCGCGACCTGCGTCGCGGCCCAGATCGCCGCGCCCGAGGAGATCCCGACGAGCAGGCCCTCCTCCTTGGCGGCGCGGCGCGCGTAGGCGATGGCGTCCTCGTTCGTGCAGTCGATGACCTCGTCGTAGACCTCGCGGTCGAGGATGTCGGGGACGAAGTTCGCGCCGATGCCCTGGATCGGGTGGCCGGACGGCTGGCCGCCGTTGAGGATCGGGGACGCGGCGGGCTCGACAGCGAAGATCTTCACGTCGGGGTTGCGCTTGCGCAGCACCTGGCCGACGCCGGTGATCGTGCCGCCCGTGCCGATGCCGGCGACGAACGCGGCGACGTTGCCGTCGGTGTCGTTCCAGATCTCCTCGGCCGTCGTGCGGCGGTGGATCTCCGGGTTCGCGCCGTTGGCGAACTGGCGGACGAGGACCGCGCCCTCGCCGGCGCCGATCTCCTCGGCCTTGGCGACGGCCCCGCGCATGCCCTCGGCGGCGGGGGTGAGGACGAGCTCGGCGCCGAAGGCGCGCAGCAGCGCGCGGCGCTCCTTGCTCATCGACTCCGGCATCGTCAGGACGACGCGGTAGCCGCGCGCGGCGCCGACCATGGCGAGCGCGATGCCGGTGTTGCCGGACGTCGCCTCGACGATGGTGCCGCCGGCCTTCAGCTCACCGCTGTCCTCGGCGGCGTCGATCATCGAGACGCCGATCCGGTCCTTGACGCTGTTCGCGGGGTTGTAGAACTCGAGCTTGGCGAGGACGGTCGCCCCGGCCCCGTCGGTGACGCGGTTGAGCCGCACGAGGGGGGTGTTCCCGACCAGCTGGGTCACGTCGTCGTAGATCCGCATGTCCGCTGCTCCTGCTGTCCTGGCCGCCGGGCCGGCGGGTCGTGGTCATCTGCACGGTTGCTGCACTGGTCGGCGGCACGCAGCGCAGGGCGCACCGGACGTCCACCGCGGAAACCTACAGGTCACCGCACGTGTTCCGCTGTTCCAGCATGTGGACTCCGCGTCCACGCAGCGACCGGCCACCCGGTCGGCCCAGCAATGTGCACCGCCACGGTGCACTTTAGTCGGAGCGGATCTGGCGCTCGACCACTTCGCCGAGACGGCGCACGTCGGCGACCTTCGCGACGGGGACGACGCGGGCCTGCACGCGGCCGGCGACGACCCTGCTCTCGAGGACCGGCTGCGGCGCGGTCGCGGGGCCGTGGACGACGGAGCCGTCGTCGAGGTCGAAGACGCTCTCGTGCCACGGGCAGACGATGCAGTCCCGCCCGCCCTCGGAGCGCACCTCGCCGTCGGACAGCGGCCCGGCGAGGTGGGAGCACGCGTCGGCGAGGACCTTGACGCCGAGCCCGCGGCGGACGACGACGACCGGCGTCGGCCCGACCGTGGCGGCCGAGGGCCGGCCCTCGACGAAGGCGTCGAGCGTGCCGAGGTCCGCCCAGTCCTGCGGCGTCGTGTACGGGACGGCCTCGGCGTGGTTGGGTCCGGCGGCCCAGCGGTAGGCCAGGTGCCCGCCGACCGCCGCCGACAGGCCGGCGGCGGCGAAGCCGGTGAGGTTGAGCGCCCTGGCCAGACCGGTCCGGCCGCGCACCCGGGCCGCGAGCGACGCCCCGACGAAGGCGGTCGCGACGCCGTTGGCGACCGCGTGCGCCGTCGCCATCCGCTTCTGCTCGGTGTGCAGCGCGGAGGCGTCGGTGGCCCCGGCGGCGGCGGTCCCCGGGACCGACGCGAGCGCGACCACCTGGAGGACGGCCGACGCCGCGTCGAGGCCTCCGTCGTCGTCCACCGCCCCGGCGACGAGGTCGAGCAGCGCGCTGCCGGTCATCGCGCCGACGGTGAGCTGCGCGGCGACGGGGTGCAGGGGGTGGCCGAGCCACGTGCCGTGCAGCGCGTCGCGCACCCGCGTCGGCAGCCCGAGGACGGCCGAGTACAGCGGCTCCCCGACGGCGTCGAGCCGCTCGACGGACAGGAGTGCATCGGCAGGGCGCATCAGGGGCATGGACAGCAGGTGCCCCACACCACAGCCGGACAAACCGCTCGGGTGACGACGGTCGTCATCTCCCGGGACCGCCGCGAGGCCCTCCTGGAGTCCCTCGGCCGGCACACCGGCCCGGTGGTGCTCGTCGACAACGGCTCGACCGACGGCACGGTCGAGGCCGTCCGGCAGGCGCACCCCCACGTCGTCGTCGTCGCCCTGGGCCGCAACGCGGGCGCCCCCGCCCGCAACGTCGGCGTCCGGCTCGCCGCGACCCCGTACGTCGCCTTCGCCGACGACGACTCCTTCTGGACGCCGGGCTCGCTCGACCACGCGGCCGACCTCTTCGACGCCCACCCCCGGCTCGCGCTCGTCGCCGGCCGGGTCCTCGTCGGGCCGGAGCGTCGCCTCGACGGCGTGAGCGCGCAGATGGAGCAGGCCCCGTTCGGCACACCGCCCGGCGCACCCGGTCCCGCCGTCGACGGCTTCATGGCGTGCGGCGCCGTCGTGCGGCGCTCGGCGTTCCTCGCCGTCGGCGGCTTCGACGAGGTCGTCCACTTCCCCGGCGAGGAGGAGCGCGTGAGCCTCGACCTCGCCGCGGCCGGCACGTGGCAGTGCTACGTCCCCGCGGTGACGGCGGTGCACCTGCCGTCCCCGATCCGCTCCGACCCCGAACGTCGCCGCCACCTCGTCACCCGCAACGGCGTGCTCACCGCCGTCATGCGGCTGCCGTGGGCCGAGGTCGCCCGGCGGGCGGCCGACGGCGTGCGGTCCGGCGGCGGGGCGCGCACCGGCGTCGTCGCCGCGCTCCCCCGGGTCCCGGCCGCGCTGGCCAGCCGCAGGTCGGCGACCCGGCGCTGCGGCGACCCCGCCACCGAGCCGGCCCCGCCCGTCAGTCGTGCGGCATCGACTCCACCGGCGCCGCCCGCCGCGTCGCCAGCCACGATCCGCCTGCCACGAGAGGGAACCCCACGAGAAGCCCTGCGGTGAGCGGCTCGGACAGCAGGACGACCCCGAGGACGAGGGCGACCGCCGGGTTGACGTAGGTGATGACCGTCGTGCGGGCCGGTCCCACCTCGGCGATGAGGGCGAAGAGCAGGACGAAGGCGAGCGCCGAGCACACCGCGCCGAGGACGAGGATCGCCGCCCAGGCGTCGAGCGGCACCGCCGTGACGTCGTCCGGCACGTGCGCGAGCGCGAAGGGCAGGTACGCCAGCGTCGCGACGGCCATCGCCGCACCGCTCACCCCGATGCTCGGCAGGTTCGCGAGCCGGGTCGTCACGACGACCGGCCCGAGGGCGTAGCAGAACGCGGCGACGACGACGAAGAACGCCGACAGCAGGTCCCCGCCGCGGACGTCGAGGCCGACGAGGCAGGCGACGCCGAGCAGGCCGACCGCGAGGCCGACGAGGCGCAGCCCGGACGGCCGGTCGTCCAGGTGCATGGTCCAGGCGAGCACCGCGCCGAAGATCGGCACCGTCGCGACAAGCAGGCCGGTCAGCGACGACGTCAGCCGCTGCTCGGCGACGGTCAGCAGCCCGAACGGGACGACGATCTCGACGACGGCGAAGACGAGCAGCCACCGCCAGTGCGGCAGGAGCGGTCGCAGCCACCCGCGCCGGGCCGCGAGCGGCAGGAGGATCGCCGCCGCGACGCCGACGCGCAGGCCGACGAGGACGCTGGGGTGGACGTGCTCCACCGCCACCTTGATGAGCAGGTAGGGCACGCCCCACACGACGCCCAGCGTCCAGAACAGCAGCCACCCACGCCGGGACACGGGACCTCCGTCGACGACCTCGACCGGTCGTTCGTGACCGGACGAGGGAGCCTACCCAGCGCGGGCCGGCCGCTCGCTCACGCGGTCGGCGTGCTCCCCAGGTGCACGGTCTTGAGCAGCGTGAGGGCCGACAGCAGGTCCGGCCCGAAGCCGGTGCCCGTGCCGCTGCCGCGCCGCGGGTCCGCCGACCCGCCGGGCGCGCCGCCGAAGACGGCGTTGACCTTGACGGTCCCGACGTCGAGCCGCTCGGCGGCGGCGAGCGCGTGGTCGAGGCGCGGGGTGAGCACGGTGGCGGCCAGGCCGTACGCCGTGTCGTCGGCGACGGTGAGCGCCTCGTCGAACGAGGCGACGACGTGGACCGGGGCGACCGGGCCGAACGTCTCGCTGTCCCAGACCTCCATGCCGGGCCCGCAGTCGGCGAGCACGGTCGCGGGGTACCAGACGCCGTCGCGGTCGGCGCGCCGGCCGCCGGTCAGCGCGCGGGCGCCCTGGGCGACGGCGGCGTCGACCTGCGCGGCGACCGCCTCGAGCATGCGCTCGTCGACGAGCGGGCCGAGCCGGGTGCCGTCGTCCTCGACGTCGCCCGGGGTCCACGCGCGGGCCTCCTCGGCGAGGGCCTCGAGGAAGGCGTCGGCGACGGCCTCGTGGACGACGACCCGCTCGACGCTGACGCAGAGCTGGCCGGCGTTCGTGAACGCGCCGAGGGCGCACTGCCTCGCCGCGGCGACGGGGTCGACCCCCTCGTCGACGACCAGGACGTCGCTGCCGCCGTTCTCCAGGAGCAGCGCGGCGCCGCGGGGGGCGGCGACGGCGCGGATCCGCCTCCCCGTCGCCGTCGAGCCGACGTGGGCGACGGCGTCGACGCCGTCGTGGGCGACGAGGGCCTCACCGGTGGCCGCGCCGCCGGAGAGCACCGAGAGGACGCCGTCGGGCAGGTGCGCGGCGACGAGCGTCGCGAAGGCCCAGCCGGCGAGCGGGGAGCGCTCGGACGGCTTGTGCACGACCGTGTTGCCCGTGACGAGGGCCGCGGCGAGCAGCCCCGCGGCGGCCGGGTAGGGGTCGTTCCACGGGGTGAGGACGGCGACGACGCCGCGGGGCTCGCGGCGCACGAGGTCGACGGCGCCGGGCGAGCCGCCGAGGGCCCGGCCGGCGTCGAGCGGTCCGTGCTCGGCCGCCTCGGCGAGCAGGCCGGCGGCGGCGTCGACCGCGCCGAGGGCGTCCTTGAGAAGCCGCCCGGTGTCCATCGTGTGCAGCGCGGCGAGCTCCTCGCGGCGCTCGCGGACGGCCGCGGCCGCGGCGCGCAGCGCCC
>JBQGCR010000721.1:0-3592 GCA_052038585.1 Kineosporiaceae bacterium | reverse complement strand
GACGTGGCTGACCTCGACCCGGCCGAACGGGGTGTCCGCCGGACCGTCGAGCGGGGCGTCGACGGCGAACCCGTGGTTGTGCGCGGTGACCTCGACCTTGCCGGTCGCGCGGTCCATGACCGGCTGGTTGATCCCGCGGTGGCCGTAGCCGAGCTTGTACGTGCCGAGGTCGAGCGCGCGGCCGAGGATCTGGTTGCCGAAGCAGATGCCGAAGAACGGGATCCGCCGGTCGAGCACGTCGCGGGCCAGGGCCACCGGGCCCACCGAGGCGGCCGGGTCGCCCGGGCCGTTGGAGAAGAAGACGCCGTCGGCGCCCGTCGCGAGGACGTCCTCGACGCTCGCCGCCGCGGGCAGGACGTGCACCTCGATGCCGCGCTGGGCCATCCGGTGCGGCGTCATGGCCTTGATGCCGAGGTCGACCGCGGCGACGGTGAACCGCTTCTCCCCCAGGGCCGGCACGACGTAGGCGTCGGCGGTCGAGACCTCGCCGGCGAGGTCGGCGCCGAGCATCGACGGCGAGGCGAGGACGTCGGCGACGAGGTCGGCGTCCGGACGGTCGGCGGCCTCGCCGGAGAAGATCCCGGCGCGCATCGCCCCGCGCTCGCGCAGGTGCCGCGTCACCGCACGGGTGTCGATGCCGCTGATCCCCACGACGCCCTGCGCGGCGAGCTCGTCCGCGAGCTCGCGGCGGGCGCGCCAGCTCGACGCGCGCCGCGCCGGGTCGCGCACGACGTAGACGGCGACCCAGATCCGCCGCGACTCGTCGTCCAAGTCGTTGAAGCCCGTGTTGCCGACGTGCGGGGCGGTCATGACGACCACCTGCCGGTGGTACGACGGGTCCGTGAGCGTCTCCTGGTAGCCGGTCATCCCGGTGTTGAAGACGGCCTCCCCGAAGGTCGTCCCGGTCGCTCCGTAGGACCGGCCGCGCCACGTGCGCCCGTCCTCGAGGACGAGGACCGCCTGTCCTGCCTGCGTCATGCCTCCACCTTCCCGTCCTGCTCCCCGCCGGCGGCGAGGGCGTTGACCGCCGCGACGAGCACGGCGGTGTCCTGCGACCTGCGCATGCGCAGGCCGGTGTCGACCTGCTCGTCGCCGAGCCGCCACGTGATGACCGCGAGCCCGTCGCGCTCGACGACCTTGCCCGCCATGCCGCTCGAGCGGCCCGCGGCCCCGACGTCGGCCGCGGGGATGAGCAGCGAGCGGGCGCCCGTGCGCTCGAGGACGACGCCGTCGGCGCCGACCCAGGCGCGCACCTCGCTGCGGGTGCCGAGCCCGTGGGCGACGACGCGGTCGAGCCAGTCCCCGTGCCGGGTCGTCGAGACGTACACCCCGTCGAACGGCTCGCCCGTCGGGTCCCCGTGCGGCGCAGCGGGTTCGGCGATGCCCGCCTGGCGTCCCGCGCGGGCGCGCCAGCCGCGCCACATGAGCAGCCAGACGAGGACGACGGCGAGGAGGAACGCGGCCGTGAGCGTGGCGCGGGTCATCGATGCGCCACCGGCTCGGTGAGCGCCCCGTCGAGCACGGTGGCCCGGCCGCCGAGGAAGGTCGCGACGACCCGTCCCGGCAGCTCGCGCCCGCGGAAGGGCGAGTTGCGGCCCGCCGTCGCGTGCGTCGCCGGGTCGACGGTGCGCCGGGCGGCGGGGTCGACGAGCACGAGGTGGGCCGGCTCCCCCTCGGCGAGCGGGCGGCCCTGGCCGGTGACCCGGCCGATCCGCGCGGGCGTCGTCGACAGCCGCTGCGCGACCCCGGCCCAGTCGAGCAGGCCGGTGTCGACCATCGTCGCCTGGACGACGGACAGCGCGGTCTCCAGGCCGGTCATGCCCATCGCCGCGGCGGCCCACTCGCAGTCCTTGTCCTCGGCCGGGTGGGGCGCGTGGTCGGTCGCCACGACGTCGATCGTGCCGTCGGCGAGCGCCTCGCGCAGCGCGTGGACGTCCTCGGCGGTCCGCAGCGGCGGGTTGACCTTGAACACCGGGTCGTAGGAGCGCACCTCCTCGTCGGTGAGCAGGAGGTGGTGCGGGGTGACCTCGGCCGTCACCGCGATGCCGCGCGACTTCGCCCAGCGGACGATCTCGACCGAGCCGGCGGTGGACAGGTGGCACACGTGCAGCCGGGAGCCGACGTGCCCGGCGAGCAGCACGTCGCGGGCGATGACGGCCTCCTCGGCGACCGCGGGCCAGCCGCGCAGCCCGAGGACGGCGCTGACCCGGCCCTCGTGCATCTGGGCGCCCTCGGTGAGCCGCGGCTCCTGGGCGTGCTGGGCGACGACGCCGTCGAAGGCCTTGACGTACTCCAGCGCCCGGCGCATGAGGACGGCGTCGTGGACGCACCTGCCGTCGTCGGAGAAGACCCGCACCGCGGCGGCCGAGGAGGCCATGGCCCCGAGCTCGGCGAGCCGCTCGCCGCGCAGCCCGACGGTCACGGCGCCGACCGGCCGGACGTCGACCCAACCGGCCTCGCGTCCGAGCCGCCACACCTGCTCGACGACGCCGGCGGTGTCGGCGCCGGGGTCGGTGTTCGCCATCGCGTGGACGGCGGTGAAGCCGCCGAGGGCGGCGGCCCGGGTGCCGGACTCGACGGTCTCGGCGTCCTCGCGGCCCGGCTCGCGCAGGTGGGTGTGCAGGTCGACGAGCCCGGGCAGGGCGACGAGCCCGTCGGCGTCGACGACCGCGGCGCCGCCGGCGTCGAGCCCGGTGCCGGTCGCCGCGACGACGCCGTCGCGCAGCAGCAGGTCGGTCGGCGCGCCGCCGAGGACGCGGGCGCCGCGGACGAGGTAGGTCTGGCTCACGCCGCTCCTCCGGTCGGGACGTCGCGCCCGGCGGGCGCTCCGGGCCCGCCGGACAGCAGGAGGTAGAGCACCGCCATCCGGACGGCGACCCCGTTGGAGACCTGCTCGACGATCGTCGAGCGGGTCGAGTCGGCCGCGTCGGCCGAGATCTCCAGCCCGCGGTTCATCGGGCCGGGGTGCATGACGATCGCGCGGTCCGGCAGGAGGTCCAGCCGCCGCGCGTCGAGGCCGTAGCGCCGGCTGTACTCGCGGGCGCTGGGGAAGTACGCGGCGTTCATCCGCTCGGCCTGGACCCGGAGCATCATCACGGCGTCCACGTCGCCGTGGGCTCCGGACAGGGTCGCGTCGAGGTCGAAGGAGGTCTCGCACGGCCACGCGTCGACCCCGACGGGCAGCAGCGTCGGCGGGGCGACGAGGACGACGTTCGCCCCGAGCGCCTGGAGCAGCAGGACGTTCGAGCGCGCGACGCGGCTGTGCAGCACGTCGCCGACGATCGCGACCGTGCGCCCCTTGAGGTCCGCCCCGAGCGCCTCGCCGCCGTCGCCGACGAGGTGGCGGCGCAGGGTGAAGGCGTCGAGCAGCGCCTGGGTCGGGTGCTCGTGCGTGCCGTCGCCGGCGTTGACGACCGCGCCGCGGGTCCAGCCGGCGGTGGCCAGGCGGTGCGGGGCCCCGGAGGCGGGGTGCCGGACGACGACGGCGTCGGCCCCCATGGCCTCCAGCGTCAGCGCGGTGTCCTTGAGGCTCTCGCCCTTGGAGACGCTCGAGCCCTTGGCGGAGAAGTTGATGACGTCGGCGGACAGCCGC
>JBQGCR010000720.1:0-1696 GCA_052038585.1 Kineosporiaceae bacterium | reverse complement strand
CGGGGGCCACCGGGCCGGCGGCCACCGCGAGGGCGGCCAGGGCCGCCGCGGCGGCGGAGGCGGTGCGGCGCAGCGGGTTCGCGGTCGGTCCGGCGTGGCTCATGGCTCCCGCAACAGTAACGCCCCGCCCGCGGCCCGGAGGCCGCGACGCGGGGCGTCACCCGTCGTGCCCAGCGGGGTCAGACCTTGCGGGTGATGAGCGCCCGCTTGACCTCCTGGATCGCCTTGGTCACCTGGATGCCGCGCGGGCACGCCTCGGAGCAGTTGAAGGTCGTCCGGCAGCGCCAGACGCCCTCCTTGTCGTTGAGGACCTCCAGGCGCAGGTGGGAGCCCTCGTCGCGGCTGTCGAAGATGAACCGGTGCGCGTTGACGATCGCGGCCGGGCAGAAGTACTGCCCGTCGGTCCAGAACACCGGGCACGAGGACGTGCACGCCGCGCAGAGGATGCACTTCGTCGTGTCGTCGAAGCGCTCGCGGTCGGCCTGGGACTGCAGCCGCTCGCGCGTGGGCTCCGCGCCCTTGGTGATGAGGAAGGGCATGACCTCGCGGTAGGACTGGAAGAACGGCTCCATGTCCACGACGAGGTCCTTCTCGACGGGCAGGCCCTTGATCGGCTCGACCGTGATCGGCTTGTCGGGGTTGAGGTCCTTGAGCAGCGTCTTGCACGCGAGCCGGTTGCGGCCGTTGATCCGCATGGCGTCCGAGCCGCACACGCCGTGGGCGCACGAGCGGCGGAACGTCAGCGAGCCGTCCTGCTCCCACTTGATGAGGTGGAGGGCGTCGAGGAGCCGGTCCGTGCCGTGCACGGTGACCCGGTAGTCCTTCCACTCCGGCTCGCCGCCGGTCTCGGGGTCGTAGCGGCGGATCCGCAGGGTGACGTCGAAGGACGGGATCGCGCCGACCTTCGGCTGGTCGGTCGGGGCGTCGGCGGTGGCGGTCATCAGTACTTGCGCTCCATCGGCTGGTAGCGGGTCACGACGACGGGCTTGTAGTCGAGGCGGACCGACGTGCCGCCGTCCGCCTCCTTCGCCGGGTAGGCCATCGTGTGCCGCATGAAGTTGACGTCGTCCCGGTTCGGGTAGTCCTCGCGGAAGTGGCCGCCGCGGGACTCGTTGCGGGCCCGGGCCGACACGACCGTGACCTCGGCGAGGTCGAGGAGGAACCCGAGCTCGACCGCCTCGAGGAGGTCGGTGTTGAAGCGCCGGCCCTTGTCCTGGACGACGACGCGCTTGTACCGCTCGCGCAGGCCGGCGATGTCGTTCTCCGCCTCCTTGAGCGAGGACTCGGTGCGGTAGACCTGCGCGTTGCGGTCCATCGTCTCCTGCAGCGCCTTGCGGATGTCCGAGACGCGCTCGCCCTCGGACCGGCCGCGGATGCCCTCGACGAGCTCGACGACCTGCGCCTCGGGCGCCTCGGGGAGGTCGACCCACGGGGCGGTCCGGGAGAACTCCGCGGCGGCGATGCCGGCGCGGCGCCCGAAGACGTTGATGTCGAGCAGGCTGTTCGTGCCGAGCCGGTTCGAGCCGTGGACGCTGACGCAGGCGACCTCGCCGGCGGCGTAGAGGCCGGGGACGACGTCGGTGTTGTTGCGCAGCACCTCGGCCTCGACGTTCGTCGGGACCCCGCCCATCGCGTAGTGCGCGGTCGGGTAGACCGGCACCGGCTCGGTGTAGGGCTCGACGCCGAGGTAGGTCCG
>JBQGCR010000719.1:0-4192 GCA_052038585.1 Kineosporiaceae bacterium | reverse complement strand
CGAGGGCGGCGCAGCCGGCGACCATGGCCCGGCGCGGCTCCCACGACCGGACGCCGAGCGAGGCCAGGCCGCCCGCCGTGCACAGGAGCGCCACGACGGCGCCCCCGAGCAGGCGGTCCGTCCCGCCGAGGACGAGGTAGGCCACCGACGGCCCGAGCGAGAGGTACAGCCCGCCGAGCGCCCACGTCGCGACGAGGCACGGCAGCGCGGCGAGGAAGGCCGGTCGCATGTCCGGGTCGACCGCGATCGCGACGCGCAGCCGCGGCCGGCTGCGCCCGGCGACCGTCTCGGGCACGAGCGGCAGGGCGGCGAGCAGCCCGGCGGTGACCGCGAGCAGGAGGAGGTACGTCGTCCGCGTCGGGGCGGGTCCGTGCTCGACGAGGGCGCCCGCGAGCAGGGCTCCGGCCGCGAGCCCGAACGTCGGGGTGACGGCGTTGACGAGGGCCCCGCGCCCGGGCTCGGCCTGCAGGTCGATGAGCGCGGCCGCGAGCGCGGCGGTGACGAGCCCGGTCGCCAGCCCCTGGACGACCCGCGCCGCGTAGAGCCAGGCCAGTCCCGTGGCGGCGACGAAGAGCCCGAGGCTCACCCCGAGGCCGACGAGGCCGGCGGCGACGACGGGTCGCCGCCCGGCGGCGTCCGACAGCGAGCCGGCGACGAGGAGCGCCGCGAGCAGGGCGAGCGCGTAGACGGCGAAGACGGCCGTCAGGTGGCCCGGCGCGAAGCCCCACTCGCGGGCGTAGAAGGCGTAGAGCGGGGTCGGCGCCGCCGCGGCGGCGAGGAAGAGCGCGAGCACCGCCGTGACGACGGCGAAGGCCCGGGCCCGCACCCGCGGCGCCGCGGCGACGGCCGGCACCTCAGACGCCCAGCATCTCGACGACGGCCTGGGCGACCTTGCGGCCGCTGTACTGCTGCTGGCCGGTGACGAGGCGGCCGTCCCGCACGGTGAAGGCCTTGAAGAGCCCGCCGTGGACGTAGTTCGCGCCCCGCTCCCGCAGCACCGGTTCCAGGCGCCACGGCATGACCTGCACGCCGGCGGCCTGGTCGCTGTAGTCCTCCTCGACGTCGCTGAAGCCGGTCACGGTGCGGCCCTCGACGAGGTAGGTGCCGTCCGACAGGCGCAGGTCGACGAGCGCCGCGAGCCCGTGGCAGTAGGCGGCCACCGGCTTCTCGGCCTCGTAGACCTCGCGGACCGCCGCCTCGAGCGCGGCGTGCCCGCGGTAGGTGAACATCGGCGACTGCCCGCCGGCGACGAGCAGGGCGTCGTACCCGGACAGGTCGAGCGAGCCGACCGCCGGGGTGTCCTCCAGCAGCGCGGCGCACTCCGGCGTGGCGAGGAAGCCCGTCGAGACGAGGTCCTCGGCGGACCAGCGGCTCGGGTCCCGGGGGTCGGACAGGCCGTCGGGGACGACACGACCGCCGTCCGGGCTCGCGACGGTCACCTCGACCCCCCGCTCGGTGAGCTCGTACCAGGGGTGGGTCAGCTCGGCGGCCCAGAAGCCCACCGGCCAGCCGTGCTGGTTGGTGGCCGGGTTGGCCACCACGATGACGACCCGCTTGCGGCGGCTCGTCACGAAGTCGTTGCGCTGGGCGTGGCTGTCGCCACCGGTCACTGCGGTCATGGTCCTGCCTCCAGGCTGGGTCTCGGCCCTGTGCCGAATGCTGCCTGTAACAACGTTTGAGTTCAAGCATTCCCGTCAAGCGTAGAGTGGCGGGGTGCGCGACTCCGTGGACGACGTCCTCGACGGCTGGGCCCGGGAGCGCCCGGACCTCGACGTCGCACCGGTCGGCGTCGTCACCCGGCTCGCCCGCGTGCGGGCCCACCTCGACGCCGGGGTCCAGGCGGTCTTCGACCGGCACGACCTCAGCCCGGCCGACTTCCAGGTGATCGTCTCGCTGCGCCGCGCCGGCGCCCCGTTCGAGCTGCCGCAGGCACGCCTCGTGGACCGGCTCGGCCTGACGAGCGGGACGGTGAGCGTGCGGGTCGACCGGCTCGTGCGGCGCGGCGTCGTCGTCCGCGGCCCCGACCCGCAGGACGCGCGGGTCACCCTCGTCCGGCTGACAGCGGAGGGGCAGCGCCTCTTCGACGTCGTCGCCCCCGAGCACCTGGCCAACGAGGACCGCCTGCTGTCCGCGCTCGACGACGACGAGCGGGCCGTGCTCGCCGGCCTGCTGCGCCGGCTGCTCGTCTCGTTCGAGCACGGCGTCGTCGGCGCCGCGCTGCCGCTCGGCCTGCGGCTGGAGCCGGCGCACCGGGCTCGCGCCCGGCGCCGGGCCGCCGGGCTGAGCGACCCGCCGGGGCTGCTCGTCGTCGAGGTCGTCCCGCGGACGCCGGCCGCGGACGCCGGCGTCCTCGTCGGGGACCTGCTCGTCGAGGCGTGCGGGCGCCCGGTGCGCGACGAGGCGACGCTCGCCGCGGCCCTCACGGCGCCCCGGGGCCGCCGGCGCGCCGCGCGCCTCGTCGTGCTGCGCGCCGAGGAGCGCGTCACGGTCGAGGTGGCTCAGGCCCCGCGGGACTCCGCGACGCGGCGCATCCAGTAGCGGAACCAGTCCGCGCCGTAGGGGACGTAGACGCGGGTCGGCAGGCCCCGGGCGTGCAGCGCGTCCAGCTCCTCGGGGCGCACGCCGAGCAGCTGCTCGACCGGCACCGGGCCGCAGGCGAGGTGGACGGCCTCGCGCAGCCGCACGTCGTGCGTCGCGGCCGACCAGTCGGCCCCCGAGCCGGCGAGCCGGGCGGCCAGGCGCAGGTAGGCGACGTCCGTCTGCTCGCCGTAGGGGTGCGCGCCGGACCGCTCGACGTAGGCGCCCTTGACGAGCCGCACGTGCACGCCCGCGGCGACGAGCCGTTCGAGGTCGTCCGGCGAGCGGTGCAGGGTCGCCTGGACCGTCGCCCCGAGCCGGTCGGCGAGGCCGCGGCCGGCGACGGCGAGGACGGCCCCGAGGACGGCGTCGGCGCGCGCGGCGTCCTCCGCCCCGACCTGCACCCGCCGGCCCTGGGGCAGCGCCGCGGCGACCCGCGCGAGGCGGTCGGCGACGGCGGCCGGTCCGGCGTCGAGCGCGAGGTGGGTGAGGTCGACCGAGAGCCACACGTCCGCGGGCGGCGGGGGCAGGGCGGCCGCGAGCTCCTCGTAGCGCGCGACGACGTCGTCCGCCGCGGCGGGGTCGGTGACGAGCTCGCCGAACAGGTCCAGGCTCACGCCGTGCCCGCGGGCGAGCAGGTCCTGCGCGCACCGGAGCGCCTCCTCCCGCGTGCGGCCGGCGACGTAGCGCGAGGCCGCCCGCCAGGCGGCGGCCTCGCCGCGCGGCAGCGTCCGGACGGCGCGCTCGAAGCGCTCGCTCGTCGCGAGCCGGAAGAGCACGACACGGTCGAGTCCCATCGAGCCACTGTCGCAGACGCCCCGCGCACGACCCTCAGACGCCGGGCAGCCGCACGCCGTGCCGGCCCGTCACGGCGAGGACCGCGCCGAGCACGCTCTCGACCGGCTGCCCGGCCGGCACGGAGGCGGCGAAGTCGGCGAAGAACCGGCCGGCGCCCGTCCCGGAGGTGACGACGAGGAGCCGGGCCGGCCCGCCGACGGGGGCGAAGGTCGCCGGGGTCCCGGCCGGGACGACGACGAGCCCGCCCGGCTCGACGGCGTGGGGTGCGCCGTCGACGAGGACGGTGACGCGCCCCGCGACGACGTACAGCACCCCGGACCACGGGGAGACGTGCGGCGGCGCCATGGGCGCCTCGGGCGCGACGAGCTCGAAGACCTCGAAGGCCCCGTCGGCGTGCTCGACCGTCGCCTTGGCGACGTGGTCGCCGTCGGGCATGACGTGGCGCTCACCCTCGCCGGGGCGGACGTGGACGGTGGTCGTGGTGCTCATGGCTCCTCCTCGGGGCGTCGGGGGCCCAGCGTCCGGCCGCCCGGGACCACCGGCACGAGTGGTGGGCTACTCGACCCCGACGACGGCCGCGAGCGCCGACCGCTGGGAGACGCCGAGCTTGGCGCCCGCCCGGTACAGGTGACCCTCGACGGTGCGCACCGAGACCGTGAGCCGGCCCGCGATGTCCCGGTTGCTCAGCCCGCGCGCGGCGAGCTCGACGACCTCCCGCTCCCGGGCCGTCAGGGGCAGCGGCCGGACGGCGGCGGCGAGGGCGGGCGTCGATGAGCGGTGACGAGACCACGGGGAACGGGCGCTGATGGCCTGGGGC
>JBQGCR010000718.1:0-2815 GCA_052038585.1 Kineosporiaceae bacterium | reverse complement strand
GCGCCGTGGACCGTGCTCGCGGCGTGCGCGGTGCTGTGGGTCGTGACCGTCGCGCAGTCGGCCGGTGTCGTCGAGGTCGGCACGGAACGGTTGCTCCGCTTCGGGTTCGTCTTCCTCCTCGGCGCCGCCGGGCACCTCTACGCGCACCGGATCCGCGTGGACGGCCGCCTCGCCGCCGCCTGCCTCGCGGTGCTCGTCGTCGGGCTCGTCACGCTGACCGACCACCGGGCCCTCGCCGGACCCGCCTTCGCCTACCTGTGCCTGTGGGCGGCGGTCCGCCTGCCGTGGCGCGCGAACCCGTCCGTCGACGTGTCCTACGGGCTGTACGTCTACCACTGGCCGGTGCAGCAGGTGCTGGCCCTCGCCGGGGCCGCCGTCCTCCCCCGGCCGGCCTTCGTCGTCCTCGCCCTCGCCCTGACCCTCCCGATGGCCCTGGCCAGCTGGTACGCCGTGGAGGCGCCCGCCATGCGCCTCAAGGACCTCACGCCCGCCCTCGGCCGTCCCCGGGCGACCCGGGCCTGACCACCACCTCCAGACCAGGAACGAGCTGCTCCATGGCCGTCGTGCCGTCCCCTGCCGCGCGCCCCGCGCCGCGGCTGTCGCCGTCCGTCGTCCGCACGGAGGCCCTGGCTGGCCTCGTCGTGGCGCTGGCCCTGATCCCCGAGGCCATCTCGTTCTCGATCCTCGCCGGGGTGGACCCGCGGGTCGGGCTCTTCGCCTCGTTCACCATGGCGGTCACCATCGCGTTCACGGGCGGCCGGCCGGCCATGATCAGCGCCGCGACGGGGGCGGTCGCGCTCGTCGTCGCGCCCCTCGCCCGCGAGCACGGGCTGCAGCACCTGCTCGCCGCCGTCGTCCTCGGCGGGCTCCTCCAGGTGGTGCTGGCGCTGCTCGGCGTCGCCCGGCTCATGCGCTTCGTCCCGCGCAGCGTCATGGTCGGCTTCGTCAACAGCCTCGCGATCCTCATCTTCCTCGCCCAGGTGCCGCACCTGCTCGGGGTGCCGTGGCTCGTCTACCCGCTCGTCGCCGCCGGCCTCGCCGTGGTGTTCGGGCTGCCGCGCCTGACCACCGCCGTCCCGGCCCCGCTCGTCGCGATCGTCGCCCTCACCGCCCTCACCGTCCTCGCGGCGATCGAGGTGCCGACGGTCGCGGACATGGGCGACCTGCCGGACTCGCTGCCCGTCCTCGCCGTGCCGGACGTGCCGCTCACGCTGCAGACGCTGCAGGTCCTCGCGCCGTACGCCGTCGGCATCGCCCTCGTCGGGCTCATCGAGTCGCTCCTCACCGCCACGCTCGTCGACGACCTCACCGACACGCACTCGGACAAGACCCGCGAGTCGTGGGGCCAGGGCGTGGCCAACGTCGTCACCGGCTTCTTCGGCGGGATGGGCGGCTGCGCGATGATCGGCCAGACGATGATCAACGTGAGGTCCGGGGCCCGCACGCGCCTGTCGACCTTCCTCGCGGGTGCCTTCCTCCTCGTGCTCGTCGTCGCGCTCGGCGACCTCGTCGGGCTGATCCCGATGGCGGCCCTCGTCGCGGTGATGATCCTCGTGTCGATCAGCACCTTCGACTGGCACAGCGTCGCCCCGGCCACCCTGCGCCGGATGCCGCGCAGCGAGACGACGGTCATGCTGACGACCGTCGCCGTCGTCGTCGCGACCCACAACCTGGCCTACGGCGTCGTCGCCGGCGTCCTGGTGGCGATGGTGCTGTTCACCCGGCGCGTCGCCCACGTCGTCGACGTCACGAGCGTCGTCGACCCGGACGGTCGCCAGGTGGTCCACGCCGTGCGCGGTGAGATCTTCTTCGCCTCGAGCGACGACCTGATCCACCGGTTCGACTACGCCGGCGACCCGGACCACGTCGTCGTCGACCTGTCCGCGGCGCACGTGTGGGACGCCTCGTCGGTGGCGGCGCTCGACGCCGTGACGACGAGGTACGCCCGTCACGGCAAGACCGTCGAGATCGTCGGGCTCGACGAGGACAGCGCCCGCCTCCACGGCCGGCTGGCCGGCGAGCTGTCCGGCAGCCACTGACCGCCGTGCGTCAGCGCCGGATGCGGATCGTCGGCGCGCTCGGCAGGTAGCCGACCTGGCGGGCGAGGTCGTCGTGCAGCTCGAGGAGCTCGCCGAACGGCGTGGGGATCCGCACCGAGAGGCTGATGTCCTCCCGGCCCTCGGCGGAGAAGAGGAACGGGTAGCAGACGATGCCCTCGGCGACGGCGAGCGCACCCACCTCGTCCTGCCAGCCCGGCCAGCGCAGGTCGCCGTAGAAGGTCTCGAGCGCGCCGCTGACGAGCCAGCCGGGGAAGGTCTCGTACCGCGCGCCGAGGGCGGCCCACTCGAGGGTGTCCGGGCCCCAGTAGGCGAGCTCGCCCGGCGCTCCCGGCAGGGCACCGCGGTTGAGCGCGAAGCGTCCGCCGAGGACGTCGTAGGCGACGACGACGGCGCCCGGACCCCCGTCCGCGGCCGGCCCCCAGTCCTCGACGTCGCGCTCGCGCGCGGTCGCCGCGAGGACGCCCGGCAGGCCGGGGACGCCGGCCCCGAGCAGCCGCACCCAGCCGTGGTCGACGAGCACGGCGCCGGTGCCCGAGACGACGTCGGCCAGCGTCGGGTCGACGGCGGCCGGGTCGCTCCACGGCCCCTCGTGGGGCGGCTCGTCGGGCGCCGCGTCGAGCAGGGTCACCGGCACCTCGGACGACGACAGCAGGTCGCGCAGCGCCGGCCACCCGACCGAGCCGCCCGGCGCCGCCTGCCCGTCCACCGATCTGGGGTCCACGTTCTGCCCGCCCTCGCTCACTCCGGCACATCCC
>JBQGCR010000717.1:0-3269 GCA_052038585.1 Kineosporiaceae bacterium | reverse complement strand
CGCGCCCGCCGCGATGCTCGAGGAGCTCGCCGGCGCGGTCGACCCGTCCCGGGACGTCGTCTGCCACGTCCGCGGGGTCGCCGGCTCGCCCGCCCTCCAGGCGCTGCTCCTCGCCCAGCGGCTCTGCCGCTCCCGCGGTGTGGGCATCGACGTCGTGGCGGACGACCCGACCACGCAGGCGCTCGTCAGCCGGTGCGGCCTCGGCGCCGTCGACGGGCGGGCGTCGTGAGCGGCCAGGACGCCCTCCGCCAGGAGCTCGACCGGCAGTGGCGCGCCGCGGTCGTCGACCTCGCCGGGGCCGAGGACGACGGCGAGCCCTGGACGGTGCTCACGGCGCGCGCCCGCGTCGTCGACCTCGAGGAGGTCGCCCGCCGGCACGGCGTGCGCCTCGGTCAGGCCGGGACGTAGCCCGCGGTCAGCCGCTCGAGCTCGGCGGTGTCCTCCGCGGTCGGCCGCCACCGGCCGGCGGCGACGTTCGCCGCGACCTGCTCGGGCGTCGTCGCCCCCGCGATGACCGACCCGACCGCCGGGCGGGCGGCCAGCCCGCCGATCGCGACGTCGAGCAGCGTGATCCCGCGCTCGGCGGCGAAGGCCTCCAGCGCCTCGACGACGTCGAACGCGGCGTCGGTGAGCGCCGACTCGCGGTCCCACACCTGGAGGCGGCTGCCCTGCGGCGCCGCCTGGCCGCGGCGGTACTTGCCGGTGAGCAGGCCGCTCGCGAGCGGGAAGTACGGCAGCAGGCCGATCCGGTACCGCTCCAGCGCGGGGACGACGTCGGCCTCGACGCGGCGGTCGAGCCAGCTGTACTCGTTCTGGACGCTGACGAAGCGCTCGAACCCGCGGGTGCGGGCGGTCCACTCCGCGTCGGCGACCTGCCAGCCCGCGACGTTGGACAGGCCGAGGTAGCGCACCTTGCCCTCGTGGACGAGGTCGTCGAGCACCGAGAGCGTCTCCTCGACCGGCGTCGCCGGGTCGGGGCGGTGCATCTGGTAGAGGTCGATCCAGTCGGTGCGCAGCCGTCGCAGGGAGGCCTCGACGGCGCGCCGGACGTAGCGGCGCGAGCCGCGCGCACCCCAGTCCTCGCCGTTGTCGAGGCCGCGGTTGCGCACGTCGCTGCCGAACTTCGTCGCGAGGACGACGTCGTCCCGGCGCCCCGCGAGGATCTCGCCGAGCCGCTCCTCGGAGGCACCGTAGGAGTCCGCGGTGTCGAAGAGCGTGATGCCGTGGTCGAGGGCGGCGTGCACGACCGCGCGGGTGCCCTCGAGGTCGAGCTTCATGCCGAAGTTGTTGCAGCCCAGGCCGACGGCGGACACGGCGAGGCCGCTGTCGCCGAGGCGGCGGACGTCCATGGAGTCGCTCACCCGGCGAATGTACGCCGCGCGGCGCGCTCGACCAGCCGGGCCGCCGCCGCGAGCGCCGCCGCCGCGCCGTCGGGGTCGACGCGGGCGAGCGCGGAGGACGACACGACGAGCGACGTCACGGTGTCGGCGAGGACCTCCCGCTCGTCCGGGTCCGCCTGCGGCGCAGCCGCCGCCAGCCCGGACGCGACGGCGGCGCGCAGCTGCGCCCGGTAGCCGGCGACGGCGGCGCGGACGGCGTCGTCGTCCCCGATCGGGGCCGTCGCGCTGTTGACGAGCAGGCACCCCGGCGTCGTCGTCCGGCGCCCCAGGGCGGCGCGGCGGGCGGCGAGGTACTGCGTCAGGGCGCCGGGCCGCACGTCGTCACCGGTCAGGGCGGCCAGCCCCGGCCGGACCACCTCGTCGAGGTAGCTCGTCACGGCGGCGTCGAAGAGCCCGCGCTTGCTGCCGAACGCGTGGTAGAGGCTCGACCGGCCCAGGCCCGTGGCGTGCTCGAGCTCGGGCAGCGAGGCCGCCTCGTAGCCGCGGCGCCAGAAGACCGACCGCGCGGCGCGCACGGCGGCGGCGGTGTTGAACGTCTGCGTGCGGCCCACGGCGACCTCCCCGATTTGTGTACTGACTGGTCCACTATATCCTCGGATCATGTCCACCACCGTGAGCACCCAGGTCCAGCTCGTCCGCCGGCCCACCGGCTGGCCGACCGCCGACGACTTCAGGACGGTCCGGGTCGAGTACGGCGACCTCGCACCCGGCCAGGTCCGGGTCGTCAACGAGTTCATGTCGGTCGACCCGTACATGCGCGGCCGGATGAACGACGTGAAGAGCTACGTGCCCCCGTTCGCGCTCGGCGAGACGCTGACCGGCGGCGCCGTCGGCCGCGTCGTCGCGTCGACGAGCGACGACGTCCCCGTCGGCAGCGTCGTCCTGCACCAGTACGGCTGGCGCGACGTCGTCCAGGAGGACGCCGTGGGCTTCCGTGTGCTCACCGAACGCCCGGGGCTGCCGCTGTCGCTCCACCTCGGGATGCTCGGCATGCCGGGCCTGACCGCCTACGTCGGCCTCGTCGCCGTGGCCGGGCTGCGCGAGGGGGACACCGTCTTCGTGTCCGGGGCGGCCGGTGCGGTCGGCACCGCCGTCGGCCAGGTCGCCCGGCTGCTCGGCGCCTCGCGGGTCATCGGGTCCGCGGGCGGGCCGGAGAAGACGGCGCTGCTCACCGAGCGGTACGGGTACGACGCCGCGATCGACTACAAGGCCGGGCCGATCCGCGAGCAGCTCGCCGCGGTCGCGGGCGACGGCGGGGTCGACGTGTTCTTCGACAACGTCGGCGGCGACCACCTCGAGGCGGCCCTCGACGTGCTCAACCCCGGCGGCCGGGCGGCGCTCTGCGGGGCCATCGCCGGCTACAACGCCACCGACCGGGCGCCGGGGCCGGACAACCTCATGAACCTCATCACCCGGGGCCTGCGGCTCCAGGGCTTCACCGTGGGCGGGTACACCGAGCACGCCGGCGACTTCGCCCGCCTCATGGGTGACTGGCTCGCCGCGGGCAAGGTGGTCTACGACGAGACCGTCGTCGACGGTCTGGAGAACGCGGTCGACGCGTTCCTGTCGATGATGCGCGGCGGCAACGTCGGCAAGATGGTCGTCCGCCTCGGGGCCTGACGGCGCGCTACTGCGCCCCGGTCGCGCGCGGGGCAGCCTTGCGCGGGGAGGTGGTCCGGGGGGTCGTCGTGCGCGCGGTGGTGCTGCGCGGCGTCGAGGTGCGCCGGGACGTGGCCTTGGTCGCGGGAGTCGGCTCCGCGGCGGCGGCGCCGGCTGTCGTGGTGCGGGTGGTGGCCCGCCCCGCCGCCGTGCGCCGGGCCGGCGTCCGGGCGGTGGAGGTCGTCCGTGCCGCGCGCGGGGTCGACGTCG
>JBQGCR010000716.1:0-4123 GCA_052038585.1 Kineosporiaceae bacterium | reverse complement strand
CAGGCGGCGTGCGCGGCGACCATGACCGACGCCGCGCCGGTCCCCATGTGGTGCATCCCGAAGACGTCCTGCGGACGGGTCAAGCCGAGGACCGCGTGGTGGACGACGACGAAGGCCACCGTCCACAGCAGCGGCGCCCATCGCTGGTAGAGCGCGACGAAGACGAGCACGGCGAGCAGGTGCAGGTGCGCGCTGACCTCTCCACCCGTCAGCTGGATCGCGACGAAGGACGTGGAGACCAGACCGAGGCTGGTCAGCTCGGCCCGGGTCTCGCGGCCCCGCACGAGGCGCGACGCGCCGGCGAGCAGCAGCGGCACCGCCGACAGCACGACCGTCTGGACGACGCCGCGTGGCCCGAAGAGCCCGAGCGCGACGAGCACCGGCGTGTGCCCGAGCAGCAGACCGGTGTTGACGCGGTGCCGCGCCCGCCAGGAGTCGTCGGTCAGCCGTGCCCCACGCGGCAGCCGTGCCAGGAAAGTCATGACACGGTGTCGACACGCGGGCCGACCGACTTGACGGTCACCCGCCCGTCCGGGAGCCATTCATGGCGACGAGCCGCTGGAGCTCCTCGTACTCGGTGAGGGCGCCGTCGAGGCACGCGAGGTACCGGTCGACGTCGTGCTCCTCGATGCACAGGGGCGGCTTGACCTTGAGGACGTTACCGTGCAGGCCGGTCGGCTGGACGACGACGCCGAGCTCGAGCATCCGCTCGCAGACGTCCGCCACACCGCTCGCGCGCAGCGGGGTGAGGTCGCCGGTCGCCGGCTCGACGAGGTCGACCCCCTGGTACAGGCCGAGCCCGTAGAGGGCACCGATGACCGGGTGTCGTCCCGCGAGCTCGGCGAGCCCGGCCGCGATGCGCTCGCCCATCCGGACGGCGTTCTCGCGCAACCCTTCCTCGGCGATGACGTCGAGCACAGCCTCCCCCACCCGGCAGGAGACGGGGTTGCCGCCGGCCGTCGAGAAGAACGCCGACGTGGCGGCGAACCGCTCGGCGATCTCCCGCCGGCACGCCACGAAGCCGACCGGGTGGCCGTTGCCCGCCGCCTTCGCGCTCGCGACGAGGTCCGGAACGGCCCCGAGCTGCTGGAAGGCCCAGAAGCTCGCTCCGGTCCGGGCGTAGCCGACCTGCACCTCGTCGGCGATGCACACCCCGCCGTGGCGGCGGACGGCGTCGAAGGCCGCCGGCAGGTAGCCCGGCGGGGGCACGACGCCGCCACGGTTGCCGAGCACCGGCTCGGTGAGGAAGGCGGCCACCCCGCCGTGGGGCACGGCGTCCGCGCACCGCTCCTCGACGGACCGCACGTACGCCGCCGCGTCGTCGCCGTGCCTGCCGCGGAACGGGTCCGGCGCGTCGGCGACGTGCACCCACGGGGCGAGCCGATTGCGCCAGCCGGGGCGGTCCGCCTCCAGGGTGCCGACCTCGAGGAGCTCGCTCGTCCACCCGTGGTACGTCCCGTCGACGACGACGACGTCGCGGCGGCCGGTCCACGTGCGGGCCAGCTGGAGGGCGAGCTCGACGGCCTCGCTGCCGGAGTTGACGAACAGGACGGTGTCGAGCTCCGGCGGCAGCGTCGCGACGATCTTGTCGGCGTAGTCCGCGATCGCGTCGTAGAGGAACCGCGAGTTGGTGGCCAGGCGGTCGAGCTGGGCCGCGGCTGCGGCGGTGATCCGCGGGTGGCTGTGCCCGGCGACGGCGACGTTGTTCACCATGTCGAGGTGACGGCGACCGGTGCTGTCGTGGAGCCACTGGCCGCGGCCGGACACCATGAGCGGCGGGCTGCGGAAGTACGTCCGCTGCACCGAGGCGACGTGGGCGCGGCGCCGCCGTCCGGCCGCGGCGGCGTCCGCGCGGGACGCCGGCTCCAGCCCGTGCGCCGTCGCCGGCAGGAACACCGCCGGGTCCGGGCAGAGCCGGCGCCACGGCTCGGCGTCCCGGATCGCCCCACGGCTCGGCAATGCCGGGTCGCCCATGAGCTGCACGTGGACCGTCGGGGTGCCCCCGGGTACGTCCGGCACTTCCCCGAGGAGGGCGCCCGCCTGGAGAACCGCCCCGCGGGCGACGACGACGTGGACGCCCTCGACCCTCAGGTACGCGGATCCCGAACCACCGCAGTCGAGGTGCAGCGTGACGGAGGTGTCGGTGACCGCGTGCACGGTCGCGGGCAACGGCGCGACGACCGTGCGGGACCGGCCGGCGCGCACGAGCGTCCCGAGCCACATCGCCGCGGGGTGGACGGCGTCCCGCTCCTCGTCGGCCAGGTCCGCCGCCGCCTGGTAGCCGCCCTCCCCGTTGTCGGCGAGCAGCGGAACCGTCGGCGCCGGCACCGCAGGCGGCCCGACGGGCTCCAGGCCGCAGGCGGTGCGGACGACGGCCCGGGCGAGGGCCGCGGGGACGGCGAGGACGGCGCGCAGCGCGACCGCGTCGAGCGCGGCAAGCCGTGCGGCGTAGGCGTTGTCCGGCTGCTCGGCGGCCTCGACCGCCTCGACGAGCGCGCAGACGAGCGCGCGTGCGACGACGACCTCCCACAGCAGGTCCGCCTCGGCCTCGGTGAGACGCCGGTGCTCGAGGAAGCCGGCCAGCACCTGCCGCAGCGCACCCAGCGGGTCCTCCGGTCGCCGGCCGATCACCGCGTGGGCGGTGACGGCGAGCTCGCACAGGGCCCAGGTCCACGTCATGTCCTCGAAGTCGACGAGTCCCGTGGCGGAGAAGCCTCCCTCGTCGGTGAAGGTGCCGAGGACGTTGAGGTCCGTCACGTCGAGGTGGACGACCTGCTGCTCGAGGGCGGTCGACGCGGGGTCGGGAAGGGACGCCTTCGCCCGCGCCAGAGCGGTTCCCGCGTCCTCGCGCAGACCCGCGGGGCAGCGGTCGAGGTAGGTCTCGGTGACGGCGACGGCGTGCCGCGGGTCCCACTCGACGAAGCGGCGCATCGCCGGCTCATCGAGACCGCGCAACGCCGTGGACACCGCCCCGGCGACCGAGCCGAGCTCCCGCGCCGCCTGGTCGGGCAGGCGCGACCAGTCGGCGAGCCGCACGCCCCGCACCCAGCGCATCAACCGGGTCGACGCCCCGGCCCGCCGCTGCAGCAGGTCCCCGTCGATCCCCGGGCGCAGGACGGGCAGGTCGAGCCGGGGCAGGGCCTCGGCGAGCCGGACGAGGCACCGCGCCTGCGCCCGCAGTCCCTCCTCGTCGACGGCGCCCGTGGAGACCCGCACCGCCCCGAGCGGCTCGCCGTCCTGGCCGAGCACCCGGTACACGCTGTCCTGGAGGCTTCCCAGCGGGACGGCGCGGCCCGTCAGGCCCCAGCCCTGCGCGAGGACTTCCTCGACGTCCGCGCTCACCGGACCGCTCCGGGCCCCAGGAACGGCTCCTCGTCGACGCTGTTGCCGCCGTCGACGACGAGCACCTGGCCCGTGACGTACGACGCCGCGGGCGAGGCGAGCCAGGCGACGAGCGAGGCGACCTCGTCCGGCGTCCCGGGGCGTCCGGCCGGCGTCGCCGCCCCGAGGGCGAGCTCGTGCTCGGACGACGACCCGGTGGCGATCCACCCGGGCGCGACGACGTTGCTGGTGATCCCGCGCCGGGCGTGCTCGACGGCGACCGACCGCGCGAGCCCGACGACGGCGGCCTTCGCCGCGTGGTAGCCGGCGTCGCCCCGGTAGGCCATGACGGCGCCCGAGAGCGAGCCGATGCTCACGATGCGGCCGTAGCCCTGCGCAATCATCGGTGCGAGGGCGGCCCGCGTGACGTAAAAGGTCGTGTCGAGGTTGCGGGCGAGGATGTCGCGCCACTGCTCGTCGGTCGTCGCCTCGGCGGGCGACTGCTCCTCCGACCCGGTGGCCGAGACCATCCCGGCGCCGTTCACGAGGGCGTCGACGCGGCCCCACCGCTCGAGCGCCACGGCGACGAGCGCGTCGGCGGTCGCCGAGGCGCTGAGGTCGCCGACGAAGCCGACCGCGTCGGCCCCCAGGGCGCGCAGCTCGGCGACCCGGTCGACGATCCGCGCGCTCGTCGCGGCCACCACCAGGCGGTGGGTGGGTGCGAGCGCCCGGGCGCAGGCGGCGCCGATCCCGGTCGGGCTGCCGGCTCCGGTGACCACCGCGACCCGCCCGCCGTCCGCCG
>JBQGCR010000715.1:0-6387 GCA_052038585.1 Kineosporiaceae bacterium | reverse complement strand
CGAGGGCGGCGCCGATCCCGGACGCCCCGCCGGTGACGACGACGCCCGCTCCTGCCAGGTCCATGCGATCTCCTCTGCGGTCGGTGTGATGCAGGTCACTGCATCACGGCGCTCAGGGCGCGACTCCTAGGGGCCGAGTGCCGGGGTGGGCCGACGAAGGCCCCGTGGACGCAGGCGAAGCGGTCCGCGGGGCGCGCGTCGGTCCGGTCCGCTTCGCAGCCGCGCGGGCCGGGGTCCGCCCCAGCCCGCTCGGCGACCCGGTCGCCGGAGGGCGTCGGTGGGACGGAGGGGTTCCCACCGGCGCCCTTCGTCGCGTCAGTCCGGCGGCACCCGGACGACGAGCCGCCCCACCGTCTGCCCGGCGGCGAGCCGGGTCAGTGCGTCGGGGACCTCGTCGAACGCGAGCCGCTCGCTGATGAAGGGCCGCGCGGCGCCGGCGTCGACGAGCCGCTCGAGGTCGAGCCGGGCCCGCTCGACGAGCTCGGGGTCCTTCTGCAGGTACAGCCCCCAGTGCAGGCCGACGATCGAGTAGTTCTTGACCAGCGCGTGGTTCGTCGGGGCCTCGGTGAGCTCGCCGCTGGTGAACCCGACGACGACGACCCGGCCCTCGAAGGCGACCATCTTCGTCGCCGCGCGGAACGCCGGTCCCCCGACGGGGTCGAAGACGACGTCGGCGCCGCGGCCCTGCGTGAGCTCCTTGACGGCGGCGACGACGTCGTCGGCCGACCGGTCGAGGACGACGTCCGCGCCGAGCCGCTGGGCGGCCTGCACCTTGTCGGCCGAGCCGACGACGGCGACGACCCGGGCGCCCGCGGCCTTGCCGAGCTGGACGGCCGCGCTGCCGGCACCGCCGGCCGCGGCGTAGACGACGAGGGTCTCCCCGACCCGCAGGTTCGCCCGCCGGTACAGCCCGAACCAGGCCGTCTGGTAGGTGATCTGGAAGCACGCGGCCTCCTCGTCGGTGAGCCGCACCGGCGCCGGGACCACCTCGGGGGCGTTGGCGAGCGCGTACCCGGCGAGCGAGCCGTGGGGCATCGCCGTCGTCCCCATGACCCGCTCCCCGACCCGCAGCTCGTCGACGCCGGGGCCGACGGCGACGACCTCCCCGCACAGCTCGACGCCGGGGGTGAACGGCAGCGGCGGGCGGACCTGGTAGCCGCCGCGCGCCATGAGCACGTCGGGGAAGTTGAGCCCGGCCCAGGCGACCCGGACGAGCACCTGGCCGGGGCGCGGCTCCGGGGCCGCGACGTCCGCCCGGCGCAGCACGTCGTGCGGCTCGCCGAGCTCGGTGACCTGCCAGGCGGGGCCGGTCCGTCCGGGCGTCACGCCAGGCTCCCGGCGATCGTCAGCCCGCCGTCGACGACGAGCGTCTGGCCGGTGACCCACGCGGCGTCGTCGCTCGCGAGGAAGGCGACGACCCCCGAGATGTCCTGCGGCACACCGAGTCTGCGCAGGGGGTAGCCGGCGGCGACCTCCTCCTCCCGGCCCTCGTAGAGCAGGGTCGCGAACTGCGTCTTGACGACGGCCGGGGCGACGGCGTTGACCCGCACGGCCGGGGCGAGCTCGACGGCGAGCTGCATCGTCGCGTGGATGAGCGCGGCCTTGCTCGCGCCGTACATGCCGATCGGGTACGACGGGCGCAGGCCGGCGATCGAGGCGATGTTGACGACGGCGGCGCCCGGCCGGCTGCCGAGCCCCGCGGTGCGCGCGGCCTCGACCCAGCCGACCGCGGCGACGACGTTGACGCCGAAGATCTTCGCCGCCGCAGCCGGTTCCACGCTGCCGAGCGGCCCGGCGACCGGGTTGATGCCGGTGTTGTTGACGAGGACGTCGATGCCGCCGAAGGCCTCCCGGGTCGCCGCGACGGCGGCGGCGCGGTGCTCGGGGTCGTCCGCCTTGCCGGCGACGCCGATGGCCACGCCCGGACCGCCGAGCCGCGTGACGGCGGCGTCGAGCGCCTCCTGGCCGCGGGCGGTCACGCACACCCGCCCGCCCTCGGCGACGAACCGCTCCGCGACGGCCAGGCCGATGCCGCGGCTGGCCCCGGTGACGACGGCGACGCGGCCGTCGAAGCGCCCGCTCCCCGGCGCGCTCACAGCCCGAGCTCCCGGCCGATGAGCTCCTTCATGATCTCGTTCGAGCCGGCCCAGATCTTCGTGACCCGCGCGTCGCGCCAGGCGCGGGCGACCCGGTACTCGTTCATGTAGCCGTAGCCGCCGTGCAGCTGCACGCACGCGTCGAGCACGTCGTTCTGCACCTGGGCCGACCACCACTTGGCCTTCGCGGCGTCGACGGCGGTGAGCTCGCGCCGGGTGTGGGCCATGACCGCCTGGTCGACGAAGGCCTGCGCGACCTCGACCTGCGTGACGAGCTCGGCGAGGAGGAACTTGTTGTGCTGGAAGGTCCCGATCGGCTGGCCGAAGGCCCGGCGGGTGCGGGCGTACTCGACCGTCTCGTCGAGGATGGCGCGCACGTGCGCGAGGTTGCTCACCGCGGCGCCGATCCGCTCCTGCGGCAGGCGCTCCATCATGTGGATGAAGCCGCGGTCGAGCTCGCCGACGAGGTTGGCGGCGGGCACCCGGACGCCGTCGAAGAACAGCTCGGCGGTGTCGGACTCCTCCTGGCCGACCTTGTCGAGCTTGCGGCCCCGGGTGAAGCCGGGCATCCCCGTCTCCACGGCGAACAGCGAGATGCCCTTGGCGCCCTTGGCGGGGTCCGTCCGGGCGGCGACGAGGACGAGGTCCGCGCCGAACCCGTTGGTGATGAAGGTCTTCGACCCGTCGAGCACCCACGTGTCGCCGTCGCGCACCGCCGTCGTCCGCAGCGCGGCGAGGTCAGACCCGCCGCCCGGCTCGGTCATGGCGATCGCCGTGACGAGCTCGCCGGTGCAGAAGCGGGGCAGCCAGCGCTGCTTCTGCTCGGCCGTCGTCAGCTCGGTGAGGTAGGGCGAGACGACGTCGACGTGGATGCCGATGCACGAGGCGACCGCGGCGCTCACGGCCGACAGCTCCTCGGCGAGGACGACGTTGAAGCGGTAGTCCTCGACGCCGCTGCCGCCGTACTCCTCGGCGACCGGCAGCCCGAGGAAGCCCTGCTTGCCGGCCTCGACCCACACGTCGCGCGGGATCGCCCTGGCCGCGATGAACTCCTCCAGACGCGGCCGGACGTGGCGGTCCAGGAGCTCGCGCACCGACCGGCGCAGGTCCTCGTGCTCGGGTTCGAAGATCGTGCGCTGCACGGCGTCCCCTTGTTGACTAAGCGATTGCTTACCGGAATGCTCGGGCCAGCGTCGCCTGTCCCGCGCCCCTGCGTCAACCACCCGCGACGGCGCGCGACGGCGCCGGCCCTACGGTGGGGCCGTGCGGCGAGGCCGCGGACGGACGGCCGGGGCACGCCCCGGCGGAGAGGAGAACGGGTGAGCGAGGTCCACGGTGCCGCCGACGGCGACCGGGAGAAGGACACCGACACCCGCCCGGTGCCGACGGACGTCGGCGCCCCGCCGGACGACGCCTCGCGCGACGCCCTGGCCTCGCTGCTCGACGTGCTCGACCTGCGCCCGGACGGCGACGACGCGTTCGTCGGGCCGAGCCAGCCGCAGCCGTGGGGCCGGGTGTTCGGGGGCCAGGTGCTCGCCCAGACCGTCGCGGCGGCCCAGCGGACCGTCGACGTCGACCGTCCGGTCCACTCGATGCACGGCTACTTCCTGCGCGCCGGCGACCCGGCGGAGCCGATCTCGTTCACCGTGGAGCGGCTGCGCGACGGCCGGTCCTTCTCGGCCCGGCGCGTGCACGCGATCCAGAAGGGCCGCCCGATCCTGTCGATGATCGCCTCGTTCGTCGCCGGCTCGCCCGGGCTGGACCACGCCGAGCCGATGCCGGAGGGCCTGCCCGGACCCGAGGACGTCCCGACGGTCGCCCAGCGGTACGCGCGGTACGCGGACAACCCGGCGGTGCGGTACTGGCTGCGGCAGCGGCCGGTCGACCTGCGGCACGTCGAGGACCCGATGTACGTCGAGGCCGGCACCGACCGGTCGAGCCGGATGCACGTGTGGATGCGCACCGTCGGCGCGCTGCCGGACGACCCGGCGCTGCACGCCGCCGTGCTCGCCTACGCGAGCGACTACTGCCTCCTCGAGCCGGTGCGGCACCGCCACGGGGTGACGATGATGAACCCCGGCCTGCGGATCGCGAGCCTGGACCACGCGATGTGGTGGCACCGCCCGTTCCGGGCCGACGAGTGGCTGCTCTACGTCCTCGACAGCCCGTCGGCGCAGGACTCGCGCGGGCTGGGGACGGGCCGGATCTACACCCGCGACGGCGTCCTGGTCGCGTCGACGGCGCAGGAGGGCATGATCCGCCTGCCGCGGCCCTGACGCCGGGCGGCCGCGCTCAGAGCACCGGCCCGTCGACCCGCCGGCCGAAGGCCTCCCACGTCTCGGCCCCGCCGTAGAGCCAGCCCTGCCCGTAGTCGGCCCCGAGCAGCCGGCACATCCGCGCCGCCGCGGGGTCCTCGATGCCCTCGACGGCGACCTCGACGCCGATGCGGTGCGCGAGGTCGGTGACGCCGGCGACGATGCGCCGGGTCCGCTCGGCGGCGGCCGCCGCGACGAGCAGGCTGCGGTCGATCTTCAGGAGGCTGACCGGCAGCCCCCGCAGGTAGCCCAGGGCGGCGTAGCCGGTGCCGAAGTCGTCGATGGCCAACGTGACCCCGAGCGACCGGAGCGTCTCGAGCGTGCCCAGCGCGGGGTCGCCGTCCTCGACGAGGACCGCCTCGGTGACCTCGACGACGAGCGCGGACGGCGCGACGCCGGCCTCGGCGAGGACGTCCTCGACGAGGGCGGCGAAACCGCTGTCGCGCAGCTGGAGCGGCGAGACGTTCACCGCGACGCGCACGCCGCGCCCCGGGGCGCCGCTGTCCCGGGCGCCCGCGACCGCGTGCCGGAGCACCTGCGCGCCGAGCTCGGTGACCAGACCCGTCTGCTCGGCGACGGGCACGAACTCCCCGGGCGGGACGTCCCCGAGCTCGTCGTCGTGCCAGCGGGCGAGCGCCTCCCCGCCGACGAGGCGCCCCGTGGCCAGGTCGACGACCGGCTGCACCCGGGTGACGACCCGCTGCTCGCGCACGGCCTCGCGCAGCCGCCGCTCGACGAGCAGCCGGCGCTCGCGCGCGGTCGCGACGGCCCCGGCGTAGAGGCAGACCCGCGCCCGCCCGCCGAGCTTGGCCGCGTCGAGCGCGGCCGCCGCCTCGGCGAGCGCGGTGAGCCGGTCGGGCGCCGCCGACGCGGTCCGCTCCTCGCGCAGCCGGCCCACCCCGGCGCGCACGGTCACGCTCGGGATGAGGGCGAGCCCGGCGAGGGTCTGCGCGACCCGGCGGACGACGACGTCGGCGACGGCGCGGGCGTGCGGCACGTCCCCGGGGACGAGCAGCGCGAACTCGTCGCCGCCGGTGCGCGCCGCGACCCCGCCCGGCGGGGTGCAGTCGCGCAGCACGTGCGCCGCGGTGACGAGGACGTCGTCCCCGCGCTCGTGGCCGTGGACGTCGTTGACCGCCTTGAAGCCGTCGAGGTCGAGCGCGACGATCGTCCACGTCGCCGTCCGCGGCACCCCGGCGATGCGGGCGGTCAGCCCGCGGCGGTTGACCAGGCCGGTCAGCGCGTCGTGCGTCGCCTGCTCCCGCAGCTCGTCGAGCAGGCGGCCCCGCTCCCCGCCGAGCAGGACCTCCCGGGAGACCCACGCGACCATGACGACGCAGCAGAGCACCGCGTTCAGCGGCCCGGCGAGCACCCGTCCGCCGTCCGCGGCCACGACGAGGACGACGACGGCGAAGGCGCCCGCCGACACCGCCGTCGCGAGGTCGGTCGAGACGATCTCGCGCCGGGTCACGGCCTCGTCGCTCTGGTCCGGCCGGTCACCGGCGCGCACCGTGAGGACCCGCCAGGTGAGCAGCAGCCAGCCCGCGCTCCAGCTCAGCAGGCACCACGCCGGGACGGCCCGTTCGGCGTCGGTCCCGTCGAGCAGCACCGCGACGTCGGCGACGCTGACGAGGAGCAGCGCCACCACCGTCGGCGAGGACCGCGACACCGCGCCCCGGCTGAGCACGAGCGCGCCGGCCACCTGCTCGACGACGAGCACGCCGACGAGCACCAGGAGCCAGGAGGCCTGGGGACGGCCGGGGTCGAAGCCCACCCGCGGCCCGATCGCGACGAGCCAGAGGGCGAGGACGACGGCGGACGCGGCGACGGCCGTGTCGAGGACGAGCAGGCGGCGTCGGGCCGGGGTCCGCAGCGGCGCGCGGGCGGCCGCGGCGACGACGGCGGCGACCCCGGCCACCGGGGCGACGAGGTCGCCGGCGGCAGGCAGGGCGACGACGCCGTCCCCGGCGTCGAGG
>JBQGCR010000714.1:0-2557 GCA_052038585.1 Kineosporiaceae bacterium | reverse complement strand
CGCGTCCGCGGGACGGGGGGCGGGCGGTCGCGACGAGCGCGGCGCGGCGGGCGGGCGCGGGCTCACGGGGCCTGCTCCGACGACCCGGCCGCGGGCCGCCCGGCCTGCCCGGCCGCGACGGCCTCGAGGATCGGCCCGGCGAGCATCGTCACGTCGCCGGCGCCGATCGTCAGGACGAGGTCCCCCGGACGCACCCGCTCCGCGACGGTGCCGGCGACGGCCGACCACGACCGGCAGAAGACGACGTCGTCGCCGGGCAGCGGGACGGCGTCCGCGACGAGCCGCCCCGTGACGCCCGGCTCGGGGTCCTCGCGGGCGGCGTAGACGTCCATGACGACGACCGAGTCGGCCAGCCCGAGGGCGGCCCCGAACTCGGCGGCGAAGATCCGGGTGCGGCTGAACAGGTGCGGCTGGAAGACCGCGACGACGCGCCCCGCGCTCACGCCCCGGGCGGCGCGCAGCACGGCGGCGACCTCGGTCGGGTGGTGGGCGTAGTCGTCGTAGACGCTCACGCCGCCGGCGCGGCCGCGCAGCTCGAAGCGCCGGCGGGTGCCCCCGAACCCGGCGAGCCCCTCGAGGACGGCCGCGGACCCGGCGCCGAGCGCCGTCGCCGCGGTCCACGCCGCCGCGGCGTCCAGCGCGTTGTGCCGGCCCGGCACGCGCAGCTCGAGCGCCCCCTCCCCGGCCGGCCCGGACAGCCGCAGCCGCGCGCCCGGACCGGAGACGTCGAGGTCCTCGAGGCGGACGTCGGCGCCCGAGGACTCCCCGTAGGTGAGCACCGTGAGCATCCCGCCGCGGCGCCCGGCGGCCCGGGTCGCGACGTCGAGGGCCCCGGGGTCGTCGGCGCACGCGACGAGGACGCCGCCGTCGCGGACGGTGTCGCAGAAGGCGTCGAAGGCCTCGACGACGGCCTGCGCGGTGCCGTAGTGGTCGAGGTGGTCGGCCTCGACGTTGGTCACCACGGCGACGTCGGGCCCGTAGAGCAGGAACGAGCCGTCGGACTCGTCGGCCTCGGCGACGAAGACGTCGCCCGAGCCGTCGTGGGCGTTGGCGCCGCCCTCGGTGAGCTCCCCGCCGATGGCGAACGACGGGTCGAGCCCGGCCCGCTGGAGCGCGACGGTGAGCATCGACGTCGTCGTCGTCTTGCCGTGCGTGCCGGCGACGGCGGCGACCCGGCGGCCGGCCATGAGGGCGGCGAGCGCCTGCGAGCGGTGCAGGATGCGCAGCCCGGCGGCGCGGGCGGCGGCGAGCTCGGGGTTGGTCTCCCGGACCGCGGTCGAGACGACGACGGTCTGCGCGCCCGCGACGTGCGCCGCGTCGTGGCCGACGTGCACGTCGGCGCCGAGGGCACGCAGGCCCGCGAGCACCGGGCCGTCCTTGGCGTCGCTGCCGGAGACGGGCAGCCCGCGGGCGGCCAGGATGCGCGCGATGCCCGACATCCCGGCGCCGCCGACCCCGATGAGGTGCACGCGCCCGAGCTCGCTCGCGGGCGGGACGACGGCGGACAGGTCGGGCTTCACGCGGGGCCTCCGGGGCCGGGACGGTCGGGACGGTCGGGACGGTCAGCACGGGACGGGCCGGCGGGGCGGGGTGCGCCGGCCGCGGACTCGACGCGGTCGGCGAGCCGCTCGTCGCCGTCGCGGATCCCGAAGCGCGCCGCCGCGCGCGCCATCGCGCTGCGCCGCCCGGCGTCGGCGAGCAGCGGCACGAGGGTGGAGCGCACCCAGTCCGGGGTGCACGCGGCGTCGTCGCCGAGCAGGCCGCCGCCGCCGGCGACGACCGGCTCGGCGTTGAGCCGCTGCTCGCCGTTGCCGATCGGCAGCGGGACGTACGCCGCCGGCAGCCCCAGCGCGGTGACCTCGCTGACGGTCGACGCCCCGGCGCGGCAGACGACGAGGTCGGCGGCGGCGAAGGCGAGGTCCATCCGGTCGAGGTACTCGACGACGGCGTACCGGGGGCCGCCGTCGGGCACGTGCGCGGTGACGGTCTTGCCACGCCCGGACACGTGGAGCACCTGGACGCCGGCGGCGGCGAGGTCCCCCGCCGCTGCGCCGAGGGTCTCGTTGAGCCGCTGCGCCCCGAGCGAGCCGCCCGTGACGAGCAGCGTCGTCCGGTCGGGGTCGAGCCCGAAGTGCGCCCGGCCCGGCGCGCGCAGGGCGGCGAGGTCGAGGCCGGTGATCTGCGGCCGCAGCGGCATGCCGAGGACGCGGGCGTGCGGCAGCGGCGTGCCGGGGAAGGTCACGGCGACGTGCTCGGTGAGGCGGGCCCCCAGCCGGTTGGCGATGCCGGGCCGGGCGTTCGCCTCGTGGACGACGACCGGCACGCCGAGGCGGCGGGCCGCGAGGTAGGCGGGCGGGCAGACGTACCCGCCGAAGCCGACGACGACGTCGGCCCGCGCCTCCCGCACGGCCCGCGCCGCGGCGCGGACGGCCCCGGCGAGCCGTCCGGGCACGCGCAGCAGGTCCGGCGTGGGCCGCCGCGGCAGCGGGACCCGCGGCACGAGGACGAGGGGGAAGCCGGCCTCGGGCACCAAGCGCGCCTCGAGCCCCTCGGCCGT
>JBQGCR010000713.1:0-1717 GCA_052038585.1 Kineosporiaceae bacterium | reverse complement strand
CCGGCCTCGACGGCCCGCAGGGCCGGGCCGGGGTCGACGCCGAGCTCGTCGGCGAGCCGGCGCCGGGCCGAGCGCAGCACCGCGAGCGCGTCCCCCTGGCGGCCCGCGGCGTAGTGGGCCCGGGCGAGCAGGCCCCACCCGGCCTCGTCGAGCGGACGCTCCTCGGTCAGGGTGCGCGCGCGGGACGCCGCGTCGTCGGGGCGTCCGCAGCGCAGGAGGAGCTCGGCGAGGTCGGCGAGGAGCGCGGCGCGCCGGGCCTCGTGCTGCTCGCGGGCCGTCGCGACGAAGGGCAGCGGGTCGAGCCCGTCGAGCGGGGCGCCGCGCCACAGGTCGACGGCCTCGGCGAGCAGGGCGGCCGCCCGGGCCGGCTCGGCGCGGGCGAGGGCCCGGGCCTGGCCGGCCAGGCTCTCGGCGGCGAGCACGTCGAGGCTGCACGGCCCCGGCACGAGGGCGTAGCCGTCGCCCGCGCGCTCGATGCGGGCGCCGGTGCCGTCGAGCGCACGGCGCAGGCCGGAGACGTAGACCTGGAGGGCGTTGCGGGCGCTGGCCGGCGGGTCCTCGCCCCAGATCGCCGCGGCGAGCGAGTCCGTGCCCGCCCCGCGGGGGGCCCGGGAGGCCAGCCACGCGAGCACGCCGGCGGGCTTCCTGCCGCCGAGGGCGACGACCGCTCCGGCGTCGTCGCGCAGCTCCACCGGCCCGAGGATCGCCAGGGTCGCCACCGCGACAGTGTGACGTGCCGACGCCCCCGGCGTCCGGCGGTCGGCCGGATCGCGCGGGGGCGTCGGGCGGGTCGGTCCGCCGCGGGTCAGACGGCGGCCCGGGCCGCCTGGAAGACGTTGGACTCGGCGGCCCCGAGGTAGGGGCCGAACATGTAGTTCGCGCCGCCGGACACCAAAGGCTTGTTCGAGTTGACGCTCGTCACGGTGCCGAGCCAGGACGCCGCGACCCCCGCCAGCCAGGGGCCCCCGCTCGCGCCGCCGGTCATCCGGCACGGCAGGGACTGCTGCCCGGCGTACGCGCCCGAGGCGTACCAGCTGTCGACGCCCTGGCAGTACCAGAGGTCCTCGCCGTCGGCGGTGAAGCCGGGCCAGCGCGCGTCGGTCCGGGGGTAGCCGAAGCTCGTCCGCACCTGGTTCACGGCGGTGTTGAAGGCGATGCCGTGGCCGCCGACGGCGTTGACGAGCAGGCCGCCGGCGCTGTTGCGGCCGACCACGACGGCGGCGAAGTCGTCGGACCAGGCGGTGGAGTTCTTCCACGTGCCGGTCGTCCACATGAAGCGGACCGGGTACCAGTCGAGCAGCGCCCCGTACTGGTAGCCGGGGGCGAAGTAGAGGTTGGTCCACCAGCGGCGGTTCTGGAAGTCCCACACGCAGTGGCCCGCGGTGACCACGGTGGAGCGGTTCTCGCTGTTGACGGCCGTCCCCGAGCACGTGTTCCAGACGGTGCGGGCCGGGTCGGGGTCGACGTCGAAGTAGAGCTTGCCGACCTGCCGGTTGGGGTTGGCGGTCGGGGCGCCCGGCCACAGGGCGCCCGTCACCGTCGTCACCGCGGCGGCGGTCGCGGGTCCGGCGGTCGTGCCGGCGGTCGTGCCGGCCGTCGTGCCGGCCGTCGTGCCGGTCGTCGTGCCGGTCGTCGTGCCGGTCGTCACCGGTCCGGTGGTGGCGCCGAGCGGCGCCCGGGCCGGCACGGTCACGGCGGGCCCGTCGGGCCCGGCCGC
>JBQGCR010000712.1:0-5158 GCA_052038585.1 Kineosporiaceae bacterium | reverse complement strand
CGCGGGTGTCGCCGATGGCCAGCCCGACGGTGTCGCCGGAGGTCAGCTTCGTCGCGACGTCGCGCAGCTCGTCCCACGTCGTCGGGATGTCGGCGTCGGTGAGCCCGGCCGCGGCCCAGAGGTCGGTGTTGATCTGCAGGGCGAGCGTCGAGAAGTCCTTCGGGAGGCAGTAGAGCTCGCCCTCGGAGGTGAACGAGGCCCGCAGGTTCTCGTAGAAGTCGTCGACGCCGTCGACCTGGTCGCCGTAGGCGTAGAGCGCCCCGGTGCTCGCGTAGTCGGCGAAGCGGCCGGCGTCGACGTAGAAGACGTCCGGCGGGTTGCCCGAGGCGAAGCCCTGGCCGAGCTGCTGCTGCATGTCCTGGGCGGGCGTGACGGTGACGGTGTTGCCGGTCCGCTCCGCCCACGCCTGCGCGGTCTGGGTGACGTACTGCGTCTCGGCGTCACCGCTGGAGGCGATGAGGACGTCGAGGCTCACGGGGCCGTCCGCGGTCGAGGCGGCCGACGGGCCGTCCCCCGCGCCGTCGTCGAAACCCGAACCGCCGCAGGCGGTCAGGGCGAGGGCCGTGGCGACCGCGGCCGCGGTGCCGAGCCGGCGTCGGGTGCGTTGCATCGGGCGACTCCTTCGTCGTGGTGGGTCGTGCGGTGGGTCGGGGAGGGACGGGACGGGCACCGGCGGCTCAGCTGCTGCGCCGCCGGACGAGGTGGGGGGGCAGGAGGGTCGACGACGGTGCGGACGGCGCCTCGTCGGGCAGCCGCCGGGCCCGCCGGTCGCGCTGCACGAGGACGGTCTCGAGGGCGTCGAGGCAGGCGGCGGCGGCCGCGTCGAGCGGCTGGGCGACGCTGGACAGGCCGACGACGGCCGCGGTGGGGGAGTCGTCGAAGCCGACGACGGCCACGTCCCGGCCGGGCTCCAGGCCGCGCGCGGTGAGCTCGGTCCAGGCGCCGAGGGCCAGGGAGTCGCTCGCGCAGACGACCGCGGTCGGCGGCTGCGGCAGGGCGAGGAGCTCGGCCACCGCCGACCGGCCCTCGTCGAGCCCGTCGGCGCGGGCGACGTCGAGGCCACCGCAGTCGAGGCCCGCGTCGGCGCACACCGAGCTCCAGCCGGCACGCCGGTCGTCGCCGACGCCCGAGCCGGCGGGCCAGCCGACGAAGCCGATCCGCTCGTGCCCGGCCTCACGCAGGTGCAGCGTCGCGTCCCGGGTGCCCGCCGCGCCGTCGACGTCGACCCAGCTGTGCCGGGCCGCGCCGGCCGCGCCCCACGGCCGGCCGAAGGTCACGAAGGGGACGTCGCGGTCGGCGAGCCAGTCGGTGCGGACGTCGCCGACGTGGGTCGCGGTGAGGACGAACGCGTCGAGGGCGTGGTCCTCGAGGAGCTCGTCGTACTGCGCGATCTCGGCGCCGTCGTCGTCGGCCGAGAAGAGCAGGACGCGGTAGCCGCGGTCCCGGGCCGAGGCGGTGAGCGCGTGGAGGAACCGGTCGAGGACGACGCCGTTGACGCCGTCCCGCGTCGGCTCGATGCGCGCCCCGAGGAGCCGGCTGCGCCGGGTGCGCAGCGTGCGGGCCGCCTGGTTCGGGCGGTAGCCGAGCTCGTCGATCGCCGCGAGGACGCGCTCCAGGGTGTCCGGACGCACACGGTGCGGGGCGTTGAGGGCGTTGGACACGGTCTGCCGCGAGACCTCGGCGTGCCGCGCGACGCTCTCGAGGGTCGGTCGGGCCGTCACCGCCATCACGCCTCCTCGTCTGCTTGGAGCGTTCCTTTGAGCGTTCAAATCGGGTAAACAATGACCCGGCAGACAACTACTGTCAAGGGATCGCCAACCGGAAGGACCGAATCGTGACCGACGGACTCCAGCCCCTCCTGCACGACCTCGTCGTCTCCGTCGCCGCGCCCTCGGTGGTGCTCGGCGGGGCGGACGGCGACGTCGACGCCGTCGTCGCCCCGGTCCAGGGCTGGTTCCACCGCGACGTCCGTCTGCTCAGCCGGGCCGTGCTCACCGTCGGCGGGGCCCGGCCCGTCCCGGTGCTCGCCCGGGCGACGGGCGGCGGCGGCGCCGTCGCCGTCGGCCTCGCCCGCCACCTCGGCGACCGGGTGCCCGACCCGACGGTGCGCGTCGACCGGCACCGCAGGGTCGGCCCCGGGCGCTGGCGCGAGGAGGTCGTCGTCACGAGCACGGCGACGGAGCCGGTGCGCGCCGACGTCGTCGTCGACGTCGCCTGCGACCTCGCGGGTCTCGAGGCCGTCAAGACCGGCCAGGCGGCGCCGCCGGCCCTCGCCGCGGCGTCTCCCGCGCCGGGCGTGCTGCGGTTCGCCGGCGACGGCGAGACCGTCGAGGTGCGCCTGCCGGGCGCGCAGGCCGACCCGGCCGCCGGACGGCTCGCGCTGCGGGTCGAGCTCGCCCCGGGGGAGGTCGCCCACGTGGAGTGGGAGGCCGTCGCGACGACGGCGACGACGGGCGCCGGGCCGACCGTCCTCGTCGCCGCCCCGGACGCCCCGACGTGGGCGACGCCGGTGGTCCGCGCCGACGACCGGCGCCTCGCCGACCTGCTCACCGCCTCCCTCGCCGACCTGCACGGGCTGCGGATGGCCGGGGCCGACGCGCCGGACGACGTCTTCCTCGCCGCCGGCGCCCCGTGGTTCTTCACCCTCTTCGGCCGGGACAGCCTGTGGGCCGCCCGGTTCCTCCTGCCGCTCGGCACCGACCTCGCCCGCGGCACCCTGCGCACCCTGGCCCGCCGGCAGGGCCTCGCGCACGACCCCGCGACCGAGGAGGCGCCGGGGCGGATCCTCCACGAGGTGCGCCGCGGCGGCCTCGACCTCGGCGACGGCCTGCGCCTGCCGCCGGTCTACTACGGCACCGTCGACGCCACGCCGCTGTTCGTCTGCCTGCTCCACGACGCGTGGCGGTGGGGGATGGCCGACGCGGACGTCGAGGCCCTGCTGCCCGCGGCGCAGGCGGCGCTCGGCTGGCTCGAGGCGACGTCCGCCGCCGCCGAGCGCGGCTTCGTCGCGTACGTCGACGGCACCGGGCACGGCCTGGCCAACCAGGGCTGGAAGGACTCCGGGGACTCGATCCGCTTCTCCGACGGGCGGATCGCCGACGCGCCGGTCTCCCTCGCCGAGGTCCAGGGGTACGCCCACGAGGCGGCGCTCGCCGGCGCCGCGCTGCTCGACGCGTTCGGCCGGCCGGGCGGGGACCGCCTGCGCGGGTGGGCCGCCGCGCTCGCCGACCGCTTCCGGTCGGCCTTCTGGGTGCACGACGAGCGCGGCCGGTTCCCGGCGCTCGCGCTCGACCGCGACGGCCGTCCGGTCGACACGCTGACGAGCAACGCCGGGCACCTGCTCGGCACGGGCCTGCTCGACGACGCCGAGAGCGCCGACGTCGCCGCGCGGATGGTCGCCCCCGACCTCGCCGGCGGCTTCGGGCTGCGGACGATGACGGACGGCGCGGCGGCGTTCTCCCCGCTCAGCTACCACTGCGGGTCGGTGTGGCCGCACGACACCGCCGTCGTCCTCCTCGGCCTGGCGCGCGCCGGGTTCGCCGACCACGTCGCCCCGCTCGTCGAGGGCCTCCTCGCGGCGGGCACGGCGTTCGGGCAGCGCCTGCCCGAGCTCTACGGCGGCGACCGGCGCGACGCGTGGCCGGCGCCCGCGCCCTACCCCGCCGCGTGCCGGCCGCAGGCGTGGTCGGCGGCGTCGTCCGTCGCGCTGCTCACGGCGGTCCTCGGGCTGGCGCCGGACGTGCCGGGCGGCCGGGTCGCGGTCCGGCCGGCGGGTCCGTCCCCGGTGGGCGCGCTCGAGGTCCGGGGGCTGCGGCTCGCCGGGGCCGAGCTCGGGCTGCGGGTGGACGCCGACGGCCGGGTGGGCGAGGTCACCTCGCCGGTGCCGGTCACCGGGGAAAGGCTCGCCGTCCCGGCGCGTTGACGCCTCGCATGAGCCGACTCTTCACGCCCCTGACGCTGCGCGGCACGACCGTCCGCAACCGGGCCTGGATCGCGCCGATGTGCCAGTACTCGGCGGTCGACGGGATGCCGGACGACTGGCACCTCGTCCACCTCGGCGCGCGGGCCACCGGGGGCGCGGGCCTCGTGCTCAGCGAGGCGACGGCCGTGACGCCGGAGGGCCGGATCAGCCCGGCGGACACCGGGATCTGGGACGAGGCGCAGGCGCAGGCGTGGAGCCGGGTCACCCGGTTCGTCGCGGCGCAGGGCGCCGTCCCCGGCGTCCAGCTCGCGCACGCCGGGCGCAAGGCCTCGACGAGGCGCCCGTGGGACGGCTCCGGGTCGGTCGCGCCCGAGGACGGCGGCTGGCAGACGGTGGCGCCGTCGGCGTCCGCGTTCGGGCGCTACGCCGCGCCGCGGGCGATGACGACGGCGGAGGTCCGCGGGCTCGCCGGGGACTTCGCGGCGGCGGCCGTCCGGTCCGACGAGGCCGGCTTCGAGGTCGCCGAGGTGCACGCGGCTCACGGCTACCTGCTCCACCAGTTCCTCTCGCCGCTGGCCAACACCCGCGACGACGTGTACGGCGGCTCGTTCGAGAACCGGGTCCGCGTGGTCCTCGACGTCGTCGACGCCGTGCGGGCCGTGTGGCCCGAGCGCAAGCCGCTCCTGCTGCGCGTCTCGGCGACCGACTGGGTCGAGGGCGGCTGGGACGTCGAGCAGACCGTCGAGCTGGCCCGCCTCGTCGGGCCCCGGGGCGTCGACCTCGTCGACGTGTCCAGCGGCGGCCTCGACCCGCGCCAGCAGATCGCCGTCGGCCCCGGCTACCAGGTGCCCTTCGCCCGCGCCGTCCGCGAGGGCAGCGGCCTGCCGGTCGCCGCCGTCGGCCTCAGCACCGAGCCGAAGCAGGCCGAGGACGTCCTCGCCGCCGGCGACGCCGACGCCGTCCTCGTCGCCCGCGCGAGCCTGCGCGAGCCGGCCTGGCCGCTGCGCGCCCAGCTCGAGCTCGACGGCCCCGAGGGCGGCCCGACGCCCACCCCCTGGCCCGTCCAGTACGAGCGCGCCGCCCGCCCCTGACGCCGACTCCGCACGCAGTCCCGCCGACTCCGCACGCAGTCCCGCCGACTCCGCGCGCAGTCCCGTCGACTCCGCACGCAGTCGCGCCGACTCCCGCCCAGATCCCGCCGACTCCGCACCCAGTCCCGCCGACTCCGCGCCCAGA
>JBQGCR010000711.1:0-9358 GCA_052038585.1 Kineosporiaceae bacterium | reverse complement strand
ACCGTGGAGTCCGGGCCGATCTCGCCGCTCGTCACGAGGTCGATCAGGCCGGCCATCGACTTGCCCTCGTACACCGGGTCGATGATCATCCCCTCGAGCCGTCCGGTGAGCCGGATGGCGTCGTCGGTCGAGGCGACCGGCACGCCGTACTCGTCCCCCGCCCAGCCCTCGAGCACGACGATCTCGTCGTCGGTCAGGTCGCGGCCGAGGTCGACGAGCCCGGCGGTGCGGCGGGCGATCCGGGCGACCTGGTCGCGCGTCGCCTCGATCTTCGCCGACGCGTCGATGCCGATGACCCGGCGCGGCCGGCCCTGGGCGGCGAAGCCGGCGATCATCCCGGCCTGGGTGCTGCCGGTGACCGAGCAGACGACGACGGTGTCGAAGAAGACGCCGAGCTCGCGCTCCTGCTGCTCCACCTCCATGGCCCAGCTCGCGAAGCCCAGCCCGCCGAGGCGGTGGTCGGAGGCGCCGGCGGGGATGCCGTAGGGCACGCCACCGCGCTCGCGGACGTCGTCGAGCGCCCGGGTCCACGAGTCGCGGAACCCGATGTCGAAGCCGGCGGGGTCGAGACGCACCTCGGCGCCCCTGATGCGCGACAGGAGGATGTTGCCGACCTTGTCGTTGAGCGGGTCCGGCCAGTTCACCCACCTCTCCTGCACGAGCACGCACTTCAGCCCGAGCCGGGCGGCGACGGCGGCCACCTGCCGGGTGTGGTTGGACTGGTAGCCGCCGATGGACACGAGGGTGTCCGCGCCCTGGGCGAGGGCGTCCGGCACGAGGTACTCGAGCTTGCGGGTCTTGTTGCCGCCGTAGGCGAGCCCGCTGTTGCAGTCCTCGCGCTTGGCCCAGATGCGGGCGCCGCCGAGGTGGTCCGACAGCCGGTCCAGGGGGTGCACCGGGCTGGGCCCGAAGAGCAGCGGGTAGCGGGGGAAGTCACTCAGCGGCACGGTCGGGCCTCTCGTCGGGGACGTCGGTGGGTCGCAGGGTCTGCCAGGTCTGCCAGGACACCTCGGCGGCGGCCTCGGCGTCGCCGTCCTCGCACAGGGTGATGAGCCGGTCGTGCAGGTCGACCGACGCGCGTCCGGGCAGGGTCGAGAAGCGCAGCCGCTCCGCCCGGCGCAGGAGCGGGGTGAGCTGGTCGAGCACCCCGGCGAGGACGGCGTTGCCGCAGGCGAGGACCGGGACGGCGTGCAGCTCGTCGTCCGCGGCGAGCGCCGCGTCGACGTCACCGCGACGCAGCGCGGCCGCGAAGCGGGAGTTGGCGTCGCGCATCCGGTCGAGGTCGCCGGAGGTGAGCCGGTCGACCGCCTCGAGGACGGCGAGCCGATGCATCGCGGCGACGACGGACTGGGCGTGCAGGGTCGCGCGGGCGTCGAGCGTCGTCACACGCGTCGAGCGGCCGGGCTCGGCCGTGACGAGCCCCGCCTGGCCGAGCCGGAGCAGGGCCTCGCGCACGGGGGTCCGGCTGACGCCGAGCCAGGTGGCGAGGTCACCGTCCCGCAGCACCTCGCCGGGGGCCAGCGTCCCGTCGACGATCGCGTCGCGCAGCCGCGCGTAGACGTCGTCGCGCAGCAGCGACCTCGTCCGCGCGACAGGCTCGACAGGCACCGGCATGCAATATATTGCCGCACGCCACGGCGCCGGCGTCAAGGCCGGCGCCCGGCCGTCAGCCGCCGTCCGGGCCCCGGCGGGCCCCGGCGACCGCCTCGTGCACCGGCAGGTCGCCGGAGGTGAGGTCGAACTCGTCGCGCGCCGAGGCGCCGGGGGACAGGCACGCCGCGAGGACGGCGGCGACGTCGGCCCGCGGCACCTCGCCGTAGGGGAGCGAGGCGCCGACGCGCACCCGGCCGGTCGGAGGGTCGTCGGTGAGCCGGCCCGGGTGGACGATCGTCCAGTCCAGGCTGCGCGAGCGCAGGTCGTCGTCGGCGTCGGCCTTCGCGGCGAGGTAGACCTGGAAGACGTCGTCGCTGTCGCGGTCGACCGACCCCGTGCCCATCGACGACACCATGAGGTAGCGCCGGACACCCGCCTCCTCGCAGGCGGCGGCGAGCAGGACCGCGCCGTCGCGGTCGAGGGTGCGCTTGCGCTCGGGACCGCTGTCCGGGCCCGCACCCGCGGCGAAGACGACGGCCTCGGCGCCCTCGAGCGCCGTGGCGACCTCGGTGACCGACGCCTTCTCGAGGTCGAGGACGAGCGGCTCGGCGCCGAGCGCCCGCACCGCGTCCGCGTGGTCGGGGTTGCGGACCAGGGCCACGGGGGAGTGGCCCTGCTCGACGAGCAGGGGGTGCAGGAGCCGGGCGATCTGGCCGTGGCCGCCGGCGATCACGATGCGCATGCCGCCATGCTCACCCGGCCCGGCGAACTCCGCCCGGTGACACCCGTCGCGGGTATACCGTCCCGAACGGCTCAAGGCGGGCGGGGACCGGTCGATACCGGTCGCACGCGCCGCGACCCCGCCACCGGCGTCGGGAGGGTTCCATGCTGCGCACCACGGTCCTCGTCCTCGGCGCCGGGCCCACCGGCCTCGGCGCCGCCTGGCGCCTGCACGCCGCCGGGGAGCACGACTGGCTCCTCGTCGAGGCCGCCACGACGGTCGGCGGCGCGGCCGGGTCGGTCCGCGACGACCACGGGTTCGTCTGGGACCTCGGCGGCCATGTCATCCACTCCCACTACCGGCTGTTCGACGACGTCGTCCGCGCGGCCGTCGCGGACTGGTCGGCCCCGCGCCGCGGGGGCTGGGTGAGCTTCGCCGACGCCGCCGGGCCGCACGGGGGCTGGGTGCCCACGCCGCTGCAGCACCACCTCGGTGCGCTCGCCCCCCGCGTCCGCGACGCGGCCCTCGCCGAGCTCACCGACCCCGCCCGGGTGCGCACCGGCGGGCCGACCTTCGACGACCACCTCGTGGACACCTTCGGCCCGGCCCTCGCCGAGGCGTTCTTCCGGCCCTTCAACACGAAGATGTGGGGGGTCCCCGCGCACCGGCTCGCGCACGGCTGGACGTCCCTGCGCAGCGGCAGCCGGGCCGCGAACGTGCCCGCGCCGCGCACGGACCTGTCCGCCCCGCTGCGGCCCGACGACACCGAGCCCTTCGCCGTCCCGACCGCCGGCAGCGGCGCGATCTGGTCCGGCGTCGCCGCCGGACTGCCCGCCGGCCGCCTGCTGCTCGGCGTGGCCGCGGTCGCCGTCGACCTGCGCCGGCGCGTCGTCACCCTGTCCGACGGCCGTCGCGTCGGCTACGAGCGGCTCGTGAGCACCGTCCCGCTCACCGCCCTCGCCGCGCGGTGCACCGACGAGCCGGCCCTCGCCCGGACGGCCTCCCACCTCCAGCACTCCAGCGTCCACGTCGTCGGGCTCGGCTTCGACGGGCCGCCGCCGGCGGCGCTCGACGGCGTCACGTACGTCTACGTCCCCGACGCCGACGTCCCCGTGCACCGGGCCACCGTCCTGTCGGCCTACTCGCCGGCGATGGCCGGGCCCGGCCGCTGGTCGGTCCTCTTCGAGGCGGGCTGCTCGCCGTCGCTGCCGGTCAGCCGCGCGCAGGCCGTCGCCGCGGCGCGCGAGCAGGTCCGGCGCTGGGGCGGTCGGGACGAGCCGGTGAGCACGTGGACGACGTGGCTGCGCTACGGCTACCCCGTCCCGACGCTCGACCGGGACGACGTCCTCGCCCGGCTCCACGCGCGGCTGGAGCCCGCTGGCGTGCTGTCCCGAGGGCGGTTCGGCGGCTGGCGCTACGAGTCGTGCAACCAGGACCACGCGTTCGTCCAGGGGGTCGAGGCGGTCGACGCGCTGCTCTCCGGCGCACCGGAGACCGTCTACTGGCCGGGCCGCCGCTCGGCCGTCGTCCCGCTGCCCGGCGCCCACGGGCGGGCGGCATGAGGCGCCCGCGGCGCGTCCTGGCCGTCGGGGCGCACCCGGACGACGTCGAGATCGGCTGCGGCGCAACGCTGCTCGCGCACGCCGAGGCCGGCGACGAGGTCGCGCTGCTCGTCCTCACGGACGGCGGCAGGGGAGCGGCGCCCCGGCTTCGACGGGCGGAGCAGGAGGCCGCGGCCGACCTGCTCGGCGCCCGGCTGCTCTGGGGCGGCTTCGGCGACGGCTTCGTGCCGTCGGACGCGCGGGCCGTCGACGCGGTCGAGGAGGCGCTCGCGGTGCTCGGCGGCGCCGACGTCGTCTACACCCACGCGCTGCACGACGCGCACGGCGACCACGTCGCGACGGCCCGCGCGGTCGTCTCGGCGGCCCGCGGCCTGACGACGCTGCTGCACTACCAGAGCCCCTCGACGCTCGCGTTCTCGCCGAGCGTCTTCGTCGACGTCGCCCGCCTGGTCACCGCCAAACGGCGGCTCGTCGCGTGCCACGCCGGCCAGGTCGCGGCGTCGCCGTCGGTCGACCTCGACGCGGTCGACACCGCCGGCGTCTACTGGGGCAGGCAGTCCCGGCTCGAGGCCGCGGAGGCGTTCGAGGTCACCCGGCTCGCGTGGGACCCGGTCGCCGGCGCCCGCCGGGCCGATGAGTCCTTGCCGCGGCGCCGGTCGGTACCGGTGTGACCCGGATCCGATCGCACTGCATCGCCGTCTCCCTCGACGGCTTCCTGGCCGGTCCCGACCAGGCGGCGGACGCCCCGATGGGACGCGGCGGCCACGGCCTGCACGAGTGGTTCTTCGCCGACCCGCGCGACCCGGTCGACGACGAGGTGCTCGCCGAGCTCGCGCCCGGCTTCGGCGCGACCGTCATGGGCCGCAACATGTTCGGGCCCGTCCGCGGGCCGTGGCCGGACGACTCCTGGCGCGGCTGGTGGGGGAGCGAGCCGCCCTACGGGCACCCCGTCTTCGTCCTGACGCACCATCCGCGACCTGACCTGCCCATGGACGGCGGGACGACGTTCCACTTCGTCACCTCGCTCGACGAGGCCCTCGCCCGGGCCTGCGAGGCCGCCGGACCGCTCGACGTCAAGGTCGCCGGCGGGGCGTCGGTGCTGCGGCAGTGCCTGCGGGCCGGGGCGCTCGACGAGCTGTCCGTCGTCGTCGTCCCCGTCCTGCTCGGCACGGGGGAGCGGCTGCTCGACGAGCCGGTGCTCGCGGACTGGAGGGTGGCCCGGACGCGCCGGGCCGCCGTCGGCGTCCACCACCGCCTGGTGCGGCCGGCGCCGGGCTGAGGGACGATCGTCGGGTGGACCTCACCGACCGTCTCGACGGCTACCCGGTGGACGCGCCGCGGCTGCGGCGTCCGGTGCTGCTCGACCAGCGGTGGGCCGACGTGGCCTTCCTGCACTGGCCCGTGGACCCGCAGGCGGTCGCGCCGCTGTTCCCCGCCGGCACCCGGCCGGACGTGCTCGACGGCGTGACCTGGGTGGGGCTCGTCCCGTTCCGGATGGCGGGGGCGGGGTTCGGGACGTCGCCCGCCGTCCCGTACTTCGGCAGCTTCCTCGAGACGAACGTGCGGCTGTACTCGGTCGACGACGCGGGCCGGCACGGCGTGCTGTTCCGTTCGCTGGAGACCGAGCGGCTCGCCGTCGTCCCGTTCGCCCGGCTCGTCTTCGGGACCGCGTACACGTGGGCGAGGATGAGCTCGCGGCACCGCGGGGACGTCGTCGAGTACGAGTCCGTCCGGCTGTGGCCGCACCGCGGGCTGCGTAGCCGGGTCGCGGTGCGGGTCGGGGACGAGGTCGCGCCGGGGCCGCTCGAGGTCTGGCTCACCGCGCGCTGGGGGCTGCACACCCGCCGGCTCGGCCGGACGTGGTGGGTGCCGAACCACCACGACGCCTGGCCGCTGCACCGGGCGCACGTCGTCGACCTCGAGGACGACCTGCTCGCGGCGTCCGGCGTCCCGGGCGTCGACGCGGGAGAGCCGCCGGCGTCCGTGCTGTGGTCGCCGGGGGTGTCGACCCGCTTCGGCCGCCCGACCCGCGTGGCCTGACGCGGGGAGCGGCCGATTCCCGCCGTAATGACATAATGTGCATTATCGGCGTTCCTGCTGAATGGCACCTGTGGCGGCGACCAGGGCATTGACACCCGTTATGTCCGAATCTACGGTCGCACGCGGGTGACCGGTGAGCGACGGTGCTCGCCCGCCCCGTCACGGGAGGTCCGTCGTGCCTGCTGCTCCGTCCGTCCGTCGTGCCCGGCGCGCCCTGTCGGCGTCCACGGGTGTCGTCCTCGCCGCACTGCTGGTCCCGACGTCGGCGCTCGCCGCGCCGGCCGGCCCGGCCGGCCAGCGGCCCGACGGGATCCGGAACGTCATCCCGATCACCGAGATCCTGGCGTACGGCCAGAAGGTGACGGCGGTGGCCGTCGAGTTCCGCCGCGACGTCAACCCGCGCAGCCTCGGCACCGAGACCTTCACCGTCTCGGACAGCCTCTACAACTTCCGGTTCGACCCCGTCGAGGACCTCACCGACCCGACGAAGCGCGCCGAGCGCACGGTCATGGCCGTCTACACCAACGACACCCCCGACCTGGACGCCGACCGGCGGTCCGAGCGCGGACGTTATGTCATCGTCGAGCTCGCCCCGCGGGACCGGGGCGGCAGCACCGTCGTCGCCTGGGAGGGCGGCGTCCGCGTCAACCCCGACCTCCAGACGCGGGTGCGGCTCGACGAGCCGGTCCACGCGCAGACCGGCCGGGGCCACGGCCAGGGCCCGGTGCAGGCCCTGCCGAGCGACCGCGAGCTGCGCCCCACCCGCCCGGCGGTGAACCTGCTGGCCGACGACTTCGAGCACGAGAGGTTCACCGGCTCGACCGGCACGGTCCTCCCCTACGCCTACCACCTGCCGGACGACTACGACGCCTCCCGCAGCTACCCCCTCGTCCTCGTGCTGCCCGGATACGGGCAGGGCTTCATCACGGCCGCCTCCGGCGAGACGAACGAGGGCGTCCAGGTCGCCTCCGACATCCCGGCGGTCGCCTGGCTCCAGGAGTCCTGGACGGGGACCGACGAGGACGTCGTCGTCCTCGCCCCCCAGAACGAGCGCGTCGGCTCCCCCGCCGACCAGGCCGCCCTCGTCGTCGAGCTGCTCGAGCACTTCACCGCGGGCGTCTCGGTCGACCAGGACCGGATCTACGCGTCGACGGTCTCGTTCGGGTCGACCCTCGCGTGGGACCTGCTGGCCGAGCACCCCGACCTGCTCGACGCCGCGCTCGTCACGGGCGGGTTCGGCGCGAGCGAGGAGCAGGCCGCGGCGATCGCGGCGTCCCGGACGCCGGTCTGGGTGACGCACGGCACCGGCGACCACCTGCTCCCGGTCGCCACCACGGGTCAGGCCTCGTTCAACCGGATCTGGGCCGCCTACGCGGCGGGCGGGCTCACCCCGGCGCAGGCGACCGCCCTGGTCAAGTACACCGAGTACCCGCTCGAGGCGTTCTACGAGCCGGACCAGCACCTCGCCGCCGCGCCGACCTACGAGGACTCCTCGATCCTGCGGTGGCTGCTCGCGCAGTGACGCCGCCGGACGGGGCTCAGCCGACCGGCGGTCCGACGACGAGCGCGAGGCCGGTGAGGACGGCGACGGCGGCCGCCCCGGTCGACAGGCCGCGCGCCGGGTGCCGCAGGAGCCAGGCCACGGGACGCTCGAGCACCGTGGCGGGCGGCGCCGAGCGCAGCCGCCAGGCGTCGCCGACGACGTCGTCCCGCTCGGCGCGCCGGTCGAACCAGACCGTCGCGAACGGCGGGACGGCGCTGACGAGGCCCAGGGCGAGCCGTCCCGTCGACCACCGCTGGTCCGTGCCGACGACGAGCACCGCGAGGCAGTACGCGATGAACACGACGCCGTGGACCATCCCGAAGACCTGGACGCCGAGCTCGGTGGTCCTCGTGCCGTACTTGAGGACCATCCCGGCGAGCAGGAGAGCCCAGGTGACGGCCTCCGCCGTGGCGGCTGCGCGGAAGAGTCGGCGTGGGGACATGCCACCCACCCTAGGTCGGCCGCCCGCGCCCCGCGTCGCCACCGACCCGCCAGGGTGAGGGCCCGCCGTGGACACCGAGGAGGTCTTCGCCGTCGCGACCCGGAACCGGCTGCTCGCCGCCGGCATGTTCTCGACCCTGACCGGTGAGCGATGGGCCACGCCGTCCCTGTGCGCCGGGTGGACCGTCCGTGTTCCGCGGCGACCTCGACCGGATGGTCGACGTCACGACGCGGCGGCGTGCCGCGGAGCCCGTCGACCAGCTCGTCACGGCCCTGCGTGAGCGCGCCGACCTGCGGCTCGACCCGCCGGTCGTGGGACCCGGCGGCCCGATGGCCGACACGGCGATCCACCTGCGGGACGCCGCGCGGCCGCTCGGGCTCGACGTGAGTCCCCCGCCGACCGACTGGGCGCCGGTGCTCGACTTCCTCGTCTCGCGTCCCGCGACCCGCGGCTTCGTGCCCGTCGGCCGGCTGGCCGGCCTGCGGCTCGTCGCCACCGACCTGGGCGGGCGCTCGTGGACGGCGCCGTCGTCGGACGCAGCGGACGACGTCGTCGGCCCCGCCGAGGCGCTCGCTCTCGCCGCCGCCGGCCGCCCCGTGGCGCTGAGGGACCTCGACGGACCCGGGGCGCGACGGCTGAGGGCCCGCCTCGCGCACCCGGGGTGACACGGCGCCCACGACGCGCGCCCGGCCAGGGCTCAAGCCCGCGTCGCTGCAGGCCGTAGTCGGAGTGTGAGACCTCACCGCGCGGACCGCCGCCGTCCCGTGCCGCGCACCGGCCTCCTCCTCACCCCCGTCGCCGCCCTCGTGGCCGCCCTCGTCAGCGGTGCCGCCGTCCCGGCGACCGCGCCGGTCGTCCCCCGTCCCGCGGCGGGCACGACCGCCGCCGCGGCGCCCGAGGGCGACGCCGCGTCCTCCGCGGCCGCCCTGGACGCGAGCCGGGCCCGGCTCGCCGAGCTCCAGGCCCGCGCCGCCGCGATGACCGACGCCCTCGCCCAGGCGCAGGCCCGGCTCGCCGCCGACGCCGCGGCCGCCTCGCTCGCCCTCGAGGCGTACGCCACCGCCGTCCACGAGGCCCAGGCCGCCCGTGCCGCCGAGGCCGACGAGCGGGACCGGCTCCTGCGCGCCCGGCTCGACCTCGCGACCCAGCGGGAGAACCTCGGCCGCTTCGCCCGGTCGATGTACGCCGACGGCACGGGCGTCCTCACCCAGAGCCCGGGCCTGCTCACCGTGCTCACCGCCCGCTCCAGCGACGAGGTGCCCGGGACCCTCGAGGCGCTGCGCCGGGCCGGCCGGTCCAAGGGCCGCACCGTCGAGGCGCTCGCCCGCGCCGAGGACGAGCAGGCTGACGCCGTCGTCGCGGCCGCCGACGCCACCGCCCGGGCCGACGTCGCGACGACCGCCGCCGCCCGGGCCCGGCGCGCCGCGGACGACGCCGTCGCCGCGCAGCGCGCCACG
>JBQGCR010000710.1:0-12303 GCA_052038585.1 Kineosporiaceae bacterium | reverse complement strand
ACGCCGGCAACTACGAGCCCGAGCGGATGTTCACCCCGGACAACCGGCCCGCCTTCACCGGGGTGCGGACCGACCTCAAGCCCATCTCCATCACCCAGCCCGAGGGACCGTCCTTCACCGTCGACGGCTGGGCCGTCGCGTGGCAGAAGTGGAACGTCCGGGTGGGGTTCACGCCCCGCGAGGGCCTCGTGCTCCACCAGATCACCTACGACGACCGAGGCCGGGTGCGGCCGGTGGTCTACCGGGCGTCGCTGTCGGAGATGGTCGTGCCCTACGGCGACGCGTCCCCGACCCACTGGAACAAGAACGTCTTCGACGAGGGCGAGGTGGGGATGGGCTTCTCCGCCAACAGCCTCACCCTCGGCTGCGACTGCCTCGGCCACATCCACTACTTCGACGCGGTCGTCAACGACAGCGACGGCAAGGCCCTGGAGATCCCCAACGCGATCTGCATGCACGAGGAGGACTACGGGATCGGCTGGAAGCACACCGACTTCCGCACCGGCGCCGTCGAGGTCCGCCGCTCGCGCCGGCTCGTCATCTCGAGCATCGCGACCGTCGGCAACTACGAGTACGGCTTCTTCTGGTACCTCTACACCGACGGCGGGATCGAGTTCGAGGTCAAGCTCACCGGCGTCCTCACGACCGGTGCGCTCCTGCCGGGGGAGACCCCGCGGCACGGCGTCGTCGTCGCCCCCGGCCTCTACGGCCCCAACCACCAGCACTTCTTCAACGTGCGGCTCGACATGAGCGTCGACGGCGAGAAGAACTGCGTCTACGAGGTCGACTCCGTGCCGGACGAGCCCGGCGGCCCGTACAGCCCGCGGCACAACGCCTGGGTGGCGCGGGCCACGCTGCTGGAGACCGAGAAGGGCGCCGCCCGCAACACCGAGCAGCGGACGGTGCGGTACTGGAAGATCGCCAACCGCGGCGTGCTCAACGAGCTCGGCCAGGAGGTCGCCTACAAGCTGCTCCCGGGCGTCACCCCGCCGCCGATGTTTCAGCCCGGCTCGGCGATCTACGACCGGGCGCGCTTCTGCCGGCACGAGCTGTGGGTGACCCGCTACGACCCCGGCGAGCTCTACGCCGCCGGCGACTACCCGTACCAGTGCCCGGAGGTCCAGGGACTGCCGAGGTACGTCGAGGACGACGCGAGCGTCGTCGACGAGGACGTCGTCGTCTGGTACACCGTCGGGGCGCACCACATCGTGCGGCCGGAGGACTGGCCCGTCATGCCGGTCGCCTACGCCGGCTTCCACCTCAAGCCGGTCGGCTTCTTCGACGGCAACCCGGCGCTCGACATGCCGCGCAGCGAGCCGATGGGCCACACCGGGGACGCCTGCCACTGCTGAGTCGTCAGCGGGCAGTGGTCAGCGGTCAGCGGTCAGCGGTCAGCGGGTTGGAGCGGTGTGCGGGCCGACCGGTTGCCGACGTGCCAGCCGGCCTGCCAGAGCAGCCGGCCGACGCTGACCTGCGACGTCGGGCCCGCCGCGCGCGGCCCCGGCCGGCCCGGCGGGCTGCAGCGCCGCCCGGCGCCGCAGCTCGGCGTAGGCCCTGCCGTACGTGCGGCCCTGGCGGAACATCGCGCGACCGGTGCTGCGCAGCCGGACGTGGACGACGGCGTCCGGGGCGAAGTGCAGCACCGTCCCGGACGCCTCCTGCACCCGCCACGTGAGGTCGGTGTCCTCGAGCACCGGCAGCGACTCGTCGAAGCCGCCGACCTGCTCGAAGAGAGCGCGGTGCACGCCGAGGTTGCCCGCGCCGGCGTGCGGCAGCGGGGACAGCTCGGGCGTGTGCTGGAGCCCGGAGGTCTGGTCGACGGCGCGCGAGGCGAGCACCCGCGGCGGGTTGAGCCGCTCCGCGTCGAACCGGCCGGCGACGGCCGGGTGCCGCTCGAGCGCGCGCGCCATCGCGGCGAGCCAACCGTCGGCGACGACGTCGTCGGCGTCGCAGAAGACGACCCAGCGGCCACGGGCGGCGCGTACGCCGACGTTGCGCGCGTAGCCGGGACCGTCGCGCTCCAGCGCCGGGACGACGCGCAGCGCGGGCAGCAGCGGGGCGTGGGCGAGGGCGACCTGCGCCGAGCCGTCCCGCGAGCGGTTGTCGACGACGACGACCTCCCACGGGACCGGGCTCTCCTGCCCGGCGAGGGCGAGCAGCTGGGCGACGATCGTCGACGACGCGTCGCGGCACGCCATGACGACGGACAGGACCGGCTCGAGGGCGGTGAGCAGCTCAGGCACGGCGGCCGGCCCACAGCGTCCGGGCGACGGTGCGGCCGGCGAGGAGCTCGCCGACCGTCAGGCACCGGTAGCCGTCGGCGTCCAGCCCGTCGAGGAGCAGCCGGGTCGCGGCCGCGACGTCGTGCGCCGGCAGCGCTCCCGGCGGGCCGTCGCCGCGGGCGTCGTGGAGCAGGAGGACGGCCCCGGGGTGCACCGCCGCGCGGGCCCGTGCGGCGACGGTCGCCGCGTCGTCGTCCTCCCAGTCCCGCGCCCACGCCGACCACAGGATGATCTCCAGCCCGGCGAGCCGGGTGAGCAGGGCCTGGCCGGCGGACTGGGCGCCGTACGGCGGGCGGGCGAGGCGGACCGGCCGGCCGGTGACGTCCTCGAGCCGGCGCCGGGCGTCCCGCAGCCGGGCCGCGGCGACCCGCGCGGGCAGGGCCGACAGGTCGGCGTGGTCGAGGCCGTGGACGCCGACCTCGTGCCCGTCGCGCACGATGCGCCGCGCGAGGGCGGGCCACCGCTCGGCCCGCTCGGCGAGCAGGAAGAACGTCGCGGTCACACCCGCGGCGGCCAGCACGTCGAGCAGGGCCGGCGTCGCCGCGGGCTCGGGACCGTCGTCGTACGTCAGCGCGACGACCCGCTCGGTGGTCGTGGCGAAGGCCACGCTCGAGGCGGGCCGGGACAGCGCGCCCGCCAGCCGGGCGACGGCGCCCGCCGCCACGGAGCGGTCCCCGCCGTCCCACCGGGCGACGACCCCGCGCCGCACCAGGACCGCCTGGTCGGCTGCCATTCCCGTTCCCCCCACGCGTCCGACGAGGGCGGGACCGTCGGGTGCGGACCCACCGGTGGGAGCGTACGGCGCACGCGGCGCCCAGGTGGGCGAAACGGTCGGATCACCGGTCCGCGGGACCGGGGCGGCCGCCCCGGGCGGGCGGGCCGGGCCGGTCGGGGCGACAATGGGGAGGCATCCGTGACGCGGCGGTCCGGGCGCCCCCCGCACCACGAGCCCTGCCCGGGCCGCGTCGCCGCGTCCACCCGTCAGTCGAGGAGCAGCCCCGTGAAGACCGTCAACGCCATCGCCGCCTTCGCACCGGACGAGCCGCTGCGCGCGACCACGATCGAGCGCCGGGACGTCGGCGCCACCGAGGTCCTCATCGAGATCAAGTACGCCGGCATCTGCCACAGCGACATCCACACCGCCCGGGCGGAGTGGGGCACCATCGGCTACCCGATCGTCGTCGGCCACGAGATCGCCGGCGTCGTCACCGAGGTCGGCCCGCAGGTGACGAAGTACGCCGTCGGCGACCGCGTCGGCGTCGGCTGCATGGTCGACTCCTGCCGCGAGTGCCAGTACTGCCGGGCCGGTCTCGAGCAGTACTGCGAGAAGGGCAACATCGGCACGTACAACGCGGTCGGCCGGGACGGCGAGCCGACGATGGGCGGCTACTCGACCCACATCGTCGTCGAGCAGGACTTCGTGCTGCGCATCCCGGACGGCATCGAGCTCGACGCCGCCGCCCCGCTGCTCTGCGCCGGCATCACCCTGTACTCCCCGCTCAACCACTGGGGCGCCGGGCCGGGCAAGAAGGTCGCGATCGTCGGCCTCGGCGGCCTCGGCCACATGGGCGTCAAGATCGCCCACGCGATGGGCGCCGAGGTGACGGTGCTGTCCCAGTCGCTGAAGAAGCGCGAGGACGGCCTGCGGCTCGGCGCGGACCACTACCACGCGACGAGCGACCCCGACACGTTCACGCAGCTCGCCGGGACGTTCGACCTCATCGTCAACACCGTCTCGGCGAACCTCGACCTCGGCCAGTACCTCTCGCTGCTCAAGGTCGACGGCACGCTCGTCGAGGTCGGTGCCCCCGAGCACCCGATGCCGGTCCCGGCGTTCGCGCTCATCCCGGGCCGCAAGTCGCTCGCCGGCTCGATGATCGGCGGCATCGCCGAGACCCAGGAGATGCTCGACTTCTGCGCGGAGCACGGCTTCGGCGCCGAGGTCGAGGTCATCGACGCCGGCGCGGTCAACGAGGCGTGGGACCGCGTCGTCGCGAGCGACGTCCGCTACCGGTTCGTCATCGACGCCGCGACGATCGGCGCCTGAGCGCCCTTGTCCCGCACCGCCTGACGCACGACCTGACCCACCGCCGCCGGCCGTCGGGTCCGGGCCTTCACGGCCCGGGCCAGGCGGCCGGCGCACGTGTGGAGCGCGACGCCGACGGCCAGGCTGGCGAGGGTCGCGAGCAGCGGTGAGGTGTCGCGCAGCAGCGGGAACACCTGCCACTGCGTGAGGTAGACGGTCAGCGAGGCGCCCGCCAGCGTGGCCAGGACCGGCACGGCGGCCCGGGGCAGCCGCACGGTGGGCAGCCAGACCAGCGCGAGCAGGCCGAGGGTGAGCACGGCGTCGCGGACGACGTCGGCGTCGAAGAAGCCCGGTGCGGCGGCGAGCACGGCCGCCGTGACGGCGAGCCGCTGCCACGGCCGGGTCGCGACGGCGGCGCACCAGCCGAGCGCGACGATCCAGAAGACGTACTGCGCCGTGCCCCGCTCGGGGCCGGTGTCGACGGTGACGACGCCGAACCGGGCGAGCAGCCCCGCCGCGGCCAGGCTCGCCGCGAGGGCGAACGGCGCCGCCCGGTGCAGCCGGGCGACGACGGGCAGCGCCGCGAGCGCGGTGACCGCGAGCAGGATCTGGACGAGCGCCTCGACGTACCAGTAGTGCCAGTCCGGACCCCACGTGTCGGGCCCCGTCGCGGCGTTGAGCAGCAGCGCGGTGCCCGGCCGGTAGAGGCCGGTGACGAGGGTGACGGCGGCGATCCAGGCCATGCTCGGCAGGGCGATCCGGGCCGTGGAGCGCAGCATCCGGGCGACCCGGGCCCGCGCCGTCGGCTCGCGCAGGCCGAAGCGGGCGAGGTTGTACCCGGCCACGCCGAGGAGCAGGTGCGCGCCGCCGCGCAGGGTGAACAGGTTCGAGTGGGTGCCGACGACGGCGACGATCGCCGCCCCCCTCAGCGCGACCCCGGTCTCCACGGCGGCCCACCGGTCGCGCCGGCGCGGGCCGCGGTCCTGGCCGGGCGTGTCCGCGCGGGCGGCGAGCTCGGCGGCGGTGAGCAGGTGCCAGCCCGCCGGCAGGGTGCCGAGGGCCGATTCGAGCCGCACGGACGCGCTGACGTAGGACAGCGAGTCGCCGCCGCGGGCGACGAAGGACTCGTCCGCCGCGACGTCGTCGACGCCGAGGGTCTCGGCGAGGATCCGGCGGACGCCGTCGACGTCGGCGGTGTCGGCCGTGCCGCCCGGGCCACCCGCCGTCCCCGGCTGCGCCGCAACGGCTCCCGCAGCCGGTGCGGCGGCCGGCAGCGCCGTGAGGAGTGCTGCCGTGGCCCGGCGGTCCGCCTTGCCGCTCGCGGTGCGCGGCACCGCGGCGACGGGGACGACGTCGAGGCAGCGCGGCGGCAGGCGCAGCTCCGCGGCGAGCCAGGAGCGCAGGAGGCCCGGGTGCTCGGCCCCCTCGACGGCGACCCGCAGGCCCGTGTCGTCCCCCGTCGCGCAGGCGACGACGCCCTGCCGCGCGAGGAGCGCGTCGACCCGCTCGAGGTCGACCCGCAGCCCGAAGAGCTTGACGAAACCCCGTGCGCGGCCGGTGATCTCGAGCAGCCCGTCCTCGGTGAGCCGGCCGAGGTCGCCCGTGCGCAGCTCGGTGACGGTGCGCCCGAGCGCGAGGTCGCTCCGGACGCTCGCGTAGCCGAGCATGACGTTGGGGCCGCGGTAGACCACCTCGCCGTCCTCGACGGCCAGCTCGCCCCCGGGCACGGCGACGCCGACGCACTCCGGCCGGGTCAGCGCGAGGTCCGGCGGGAGGTAGGCCATCCGCGCCGTCGCCTCGGTCTGGCCGTACATGACGACGAGGTCGAAGCCGCGCCGTCGGCCCAGGCGCGCCCAGCGCAGGACGTTCTCGGGGTCCATCCGACCGCCCGCCTGGGTGACCAGGCGCAGGCTCGGCAGCTCCAGGTCGGCGAAGCCGACGCGGTCGAGCAGGTCGAAGGTGTGCGGCACGCCGGGCAGGCTCGTCACGCCGTGGGTCCGGACGAGGTCCCAGAAGCACGGGGCGACGACGGACAGGTCGGTGAGGACGACGGCCGCCCCGCGCAGCAGGTGGCTGTGCAGCACCGACAGGCCGTAGCAGTAGGACAGCGGCAGGGCCGTGACACCGACGTCGTCCGGGGTGATGCCGAGCGACGCCGCGACGGACTCCGCGTTCGCCGAGACGGCCGCGGCGGAGAGCCGCACGAGCCGCGGGGAGCCGGTCGAGCCGGACGTCGAGAGCAGCAGCGCGAGGTCGGGGTGCAGGTCGTGCGCCGTCCCCGGGCGGCGCTCGTCGAGGAGCCACTCGCCGCCGGCGCTCGGGGCGGCGACGACGTCGGGGTCCCACGCCTGCGTGAGCGGCGCGACGGCGGCGGCCGGGGCGAGGAGGACGGCGTGCCCCCCGGCGAGCGCCGCGAGGTAGGTGACGACCGAGTCGAGGGTGTTCGAGCCCTCGACGAGCACGAGGCGGCGCACCGGCCCGAGCCGGCGGGCGGTCGCGGCGACCCGGGAGGCGAGGTCGGCGTAGGGGACGACGACGTCGCCGTCCACGAGGGCGGTGCGCCCCCCGTGACCGGCGAGCCCGTCCGTGAACGAGACACCCACGCCTGACCTCCTCATCGTGAGGTAAGGCTTACCTAAGAAGATGCTGTGGGGTCAAGCCGGTGTCCCGCGATGCGGGCCACCCTCGTGGGCCGTCCCGGCCGTCTGCGATCGTCGGGCGCGTGACCACCTTCGCCCCGCCGGTCGTCGTCACCGCCGGCAGCAGCGCGCCGGACGCCCCGCTCGTCGTCCTCCTCCACGGGCGGGGCGCCGACGAGCGGTCCGTCCTCGGCCTCGCCCGCGCCCTGCCCGACGGTCCGGCCTACGCCGCCGTCCGCGCCCCGATCGCCGAGGGCGGCGGGTACGCGTGGTTCGCCAACCGCGGCATCGGCCGGCCGGTCGCGACGTCGCTGCGCGAGACGCTCGACTGGTTCCGGGCGTGGCTCGACGACGTCGCCCCGCCCGGTCGCCCGGTCGTCCTCGTCGGTTTCAGCGGCGGCGCGGCGTTCGCCGGCGGGCTCGTCCTCGACGACCCGGCGCGCTTCGCCGGCGCCGCCGTCCTGCTCGGCACGCTGCCGTTCGACGCGGGCGTCCCGACGACGCAGGGCCGGCTCGCCGGCGTCCCCGTCCTCGTCGCGCAGGGCGAGCACGACGGGGTCATCCCGACCGAGCTCCTGGCCCGGACGTGGGACTACGTCACGGACGGGTCCGGTGCCGCCGCGACCGCCCGGCGCGACCCCGTGGGGCACGAGATCGCCCCGGCCGCGCTCACGGCGCTGCGCGACTGGGTGGCGGCGCTCACCACCGGCTAGAGGATCCCGAGCCCGCGCAGCCAGTCCAGCTGGACGAGCTGCTGGTCGACGGCGCCGCCCTCGTGGCCGGCGTACTCCCACACGTCGATCTCCTTGGGGCCGGCGTAGGCGTTGTACGCGGCGAAGACCGTCGACGGCGGGCAGACCTCGTCCATGAGGGCCACGGAGAACCGGGCCGGGGCGGTGGCGCGGGAGGCGAAGTTCACCCCGTCGGCGTACGCGACCGTGGCGAGCGCGGCCGCCGTCGCCCGCCGGTGCTGGCGCAGCCACAGGCGCAGCTCCTGGTAGGGGAACGCGTCGGTGATCGTCGCGGCGCGGGCGATGTCGCAGAGGAACGGGACGTCCGGCATCGCGGCGGCGAGGTCGGGGACGAGCCCGGCGACGGCCAGGGTGATCCCGCCGCCCTGGCTGGCCCCGGCGGCGACGACCCGCTCGGGGTCCACCTCGGGCAGGCTGCGGGCGGCGTCGACGGCACGGACGCCGTCGGTGAACACCCTGCGGTAGTAGTACGTCTCCTTCGACTCGACCCCGAGGGTGAGGAAGCCGGGCTGGTGCGGCCCGGACGGCGGCGCGACGTCCGGCGTCGCGCCCTGCCGGTGCCCGGACCCCTGGCCGCGGGTGTCCATGACGAGGACGGCGGCCCCGGCGGCGGGCCAGAAGAGCCACTCGTGCGGCAGCCCGCGGCCGCCTCCGTAGCCCTCGAACTGGACGACGCACGGCAGCGGGCCGTCGACGGCGACGTCGTGCGCCGCGGGCCGCAGGAACCAGCCGCGCACGCGCTGGCCGTCGTAGCCGCCGAACTCGACGTCGTCGACGGCGACGTGCGGCAGGCGGGTCGGCCACGGGGTTCGGACGACGTCGACGGCGTGCTCGCGCGCCGCGTCGACCGTGCTCCGCCAGAAGGCGTCGAAGTCCGGGGCGGGCGGCGGGACGGGGCGCCGGGCGCGCAGCGCCTCGAGCGGTTCGTCGACGAGCATGGGCGCAGTCTGGCAGATTGCCTCCCGCCCGATCTTTCCACTGGGCGGGAGGTGGCCGTGGCCGGCAACGCGCGGGTGCAAGGCGTCTCGGTCGCGTCCCGGGTGCTCGCCGTCCTCGCCGCCTTCGACGCGTCGCACCAGCGGCTCACGCTCACCGAGATCGCCCGCCGCGCGGACCTGCCGCTCGCGACGGCGCACCGGCTCGTCGCCGAGGTGGTCGCCTGGGGCGGCCTGCGCCGGTGCGACGACGGCGGGTACGAGATCGGGCGGCGGCTGTGGGACATCGGCATCCTCGCCGCCGTGCAGCGGGACCTGCGCGAGGTCGCGCTGCCCTACCTGCAGGACCTCCACGCGGCGACGGGGGAGACGGTCCACCTCGCCGTCCGCGACGACCTCTCGGCGCTCTACGTCGAGCGGATCGTGGCCCGCCGCTCGGCGCAGGTGCTGTCCCGCACCGGGACCCGGCTGCCGCTGCACGCGACCGCCGTCGGCAAGGTGCTCCTCGCCCACGCCCCGGCCGACGTGGTCCGGGCGGCGCTCGCCGCCCCGCGGCGGGTCACGGCGCACACGATCACCGAGCCGGGCCGGCTCGGCCGTGAGCTCGCCGAGTGCCGGCGCCGCGGCTGGGCCCGGACGGCCCAGGAGATGACGCTCGGGGCGTGGTCGCTCGCCGTGCCGATCCGCACGGGCCGTGGGGAGACGGAGCACGGCGACGTCGTCGCGGCGCTCGGCGTCGTCGTCGCCCGGCCCTCGCGGGACCTGGCCCGGCTCGTCCCGGTGGTCACGGTCGCGGCGTCCGGGATCGGTCGCTCACTGCCCGCCGACTTCCGCTGACCGGAAGCCCGTCCTGGCGCGCTCCGCAGCGTGCGCCGTGTCATGGCGGGCATGACGCGCACGCTCCGCACCCAGGTCGCCGTCGTCGGCGCCGGCCCCGCCGGGCTCCTGCTCGCCCAGCTGCTCGCCCGGCTGGGCGTCGACTCCGTCGTCGTCGAGGCGCGCTCGCGCGAGTACGTCGAGGCGCGGATCCGGGCCGGGGTCCTGGAGCAGCAGACCGTCGACCTGCTCACCGAGGCGGGCGTCGGCGAGCGCCTCCACGCGCAGGGGCTGCGGCACGACGGCGTCCACCTCCAGTTGCCGGGGCAGCGGCACCGGCTGGACTTCCAGGACCTGTGCGGTCGCTCGGTGTGGGTCTACGGGCAGACGGAGGTGGTCAAGGACCTCCTCGACGCGCGGGTCGGCGCGCAGCCGGTGCTCTTCGAGGTGAGCGGGACGGCGCTGCACGACCTGGAGACCGACGCGCCGAGCGTGTCGTTCGTGACGGCCGACGGCGAGGACGTCGTCGTCCGCTGCGACCTCGTCGCGGGCTGCGACGGCTTCCACGGCCCGAGCCGGCAGGCGGTCCCGGCGCACCTGCGGACGACGTGGGAGCGGACCTACCCGTTCTCCTGGCTGGGGATCCTCGCCGACGTGCCGCCGTCGACGGACGAGCTGGTCTACGCCTGGCACCCCGACGGCTTCGCGATGCACAGCATGCGCTCGACGACGCGCTCGCGGCTCTACGTGCAGGTCGGGAACGACGAGAGGGTGCAGGACTGGCCGGACGACCGGGTGTGGGAGGCGCTCGCCACCCGGATGGCGCTCGACGGGTGGTCGCTCGCGACAGGGCCGGTGCTCGACAAGGGCATCACCCCGATGCGGTCCTTCGTCAGCGCGCCGATGCGGCACGGGCGGCTCTTCCTCGCCGGGGACGCCGCGCACATCGTCCCCCCGACCGGGGCCAAGGGGCTCAACCTCGCCGTCGCCGACGTGAGGGTGCTCGCCGAGGCCATCGTCGCGTGGGCGAAGGAGGACCGCTGGGACCTGCTCGACGCCTACTCCGACACCGCGTTGCGGCGGGTCTGGCGCGCGACGCACTTCTCCTGGTGGATGACGTCGATGCTGCACCCGGACACGAGGACGGCGGCCGACCCCTTCGACGCCCAGCTGCAGCTGTCGCAGCTGCGGTACGTGACGTCGTCGCGGGCGGCCGCCGCCTCGCTCGCCGAGAACTACACCGGCCTGCCGTTCGGGTGAGGGGTCACTGCCCCCGGCCGGTCTCGCCCTGCAGCTTGTCGATCATCTCCGAGGCCTGGCCCTTGGTCAGGTTCTCGGGCAGCTCCTCGCCGGCCTCGCGGGCGAGGGTCTCGAGGTAGCTCTTCTGCGGTCCGGTCATCGGCTCGTCGCCGGTCACCCACTCCTCGACGGGCTTCTCGGCGCTGGGGTCCCCGCTGGTGTCTGGTTGCGTCATGCGCGCCCCGTACCCGTTCTGCCCGAGAAGTACGTCCCGTGCGTCAGGTCCGGGTGTCGTAGCGCTCGCGGGCGGCGAGGACGTCGGGCAGATGGGTCCGCGCCCACGTGTCGAGGGCCGCGATCGGCCCGCTCAGCGTGCGACCGAGGTCGGTCAGCGCGTACTCGACCCGCGGTGGCACCTCGGGATGGACCGTGCGGCGCACGAGGCCGTCCCGCTCGAGGCCGCGCAGGGTCTGGGTGAGCATCTTCTGGCTGATGCCCTCGATCCGGCGGGCGAGCTCGGAGAAGCGCAGCGGCCCGGACTGCAGGTGGACGAAGGCGAGCACCGTCCAGCGGTCGCCGATCCGGTCGAGCACCTGGCGGCTCGGGCACGCCGCCGCGCTGGGGTTCGCCTCGATCGTCATGGGTCCACTCTCCGTCGGGTAAGTACTGCACTTCAAGGTGCCTGCTCTCTCCTGGGAAGCGAGGACGCCCCGCGTCTGTTCCCGATGCCAGGACAGCCCGTCCCCCCACCCCGCACCCCCAGGAGAGACCATGTCGATCGTCGTCACCGGTGCCACCGGACACCTCGGCCGCCTCGTCGTCGAGGCCCTGCTCGCCCGCGGCGTCCCCGCGGGGGACGTCGTCGCGACCGGCCGCAGCGTCGAGCGGCTCGACGACCTCGCCGCCCGCGGCGTCGTCGTCCGCCGCGCCGACTTCGCCGACCCGGCCTCGCTGCGCGCGGCGTTCGCCGGTGCCGAGAAGCTCCTCCTCGTCTCCGGCAGCGAGGTCGGGCAGCGCGTCGCCCAGCACGAGACCGCGGTCGCGGCGGCGAAGGACGCCGGCGTCGGCCTGCTCGTCTACACGAGCCTCCTGCGGGCGGACACCTCCCCGCTCGGGGGGGGCGGGCCACGGCGGGATCTGCGCCGCGGCGCGCGCCGACTTCGCGGAGGCCGCCGCGGCGGTCCTGACCTCCGACGAGCCGCAGGCGGGCCGGGTCTACGAGCTCGGCGGGTCGACGTCGTTCACCATGGCCGAGCTCGCCGAGGTCGTGTCCAAGGTCAGCGGCCGCGACGTCGCCTACGCCGACCTCCCCGAGGACGCCTACGCCGGCCTGCTCGTCGGCGCCGGCCTGCCCGAGCCCGTCGCGGCGATGCTCGCGAGCTCGGACGCCGGGGCCCGCGCCGGAGGCCTGTTCACCGACAGCGGGGACCTCGAGCGGCTGCTGGGCCGCCCGACGACGACGCTCGAGGACGCCGTCCGGGCCGCCCTCTGACGGCACGCGGGGCGGGGGGGGGCCCGCAGGCGGGCCGGGTCTACGAGCTCGGCGGGTCGACGTCGTTCACCATGGCCGAGCTCGCCGAGGTCGTGTCCAAGGTCAGCGGCCGCGACGTCGCC
>JBQGCR010000709.1:0-7702 GCA_052038585.1 Kineosporiaceae bacterium | reverse complement strand
GCCGACGTCGCGGCCGGGCACGGCCTGGCGACGTGCCTGCACCCGCACGTCGGCACGCACGTCGAGACCCGCGCCGAGGTGGAGCGCTTCCTCGCCGACTCGGCGCTCGACCTCTGCCTGGACACCGGTCACCTGTACATCGGCGGCACCGACCCCCTGGCGCTGGCCCGGGAGCACGCGGACCGGGTCGGGCACGTCCACCTCAAGGACGTCGCGGCGCCTGTCGCGGACCGGGTCCGCGCCGGCGAGCTCACGTACATGCAGGGGGTGCAGGCCCGGATGTACGGGCCCCTCGGGGACGGCGACGCGCGCGTGACCGACGTCGTCGCAGCCCTCGAGTCCGCCGGCTACGCCGGCTGGTACGTCCTCGAGCAGGACACCGCGCTCGACGGCGACGGACCGCAGGCCCGGCGCCCGGTCGAGGACACCGCCCGCGGCCTGGAGCACCTCGCGTCGGTGGCGTCGACCGTTCACCGATCGCACGTTCCCACCTGAGGCGTCGGCATGGCACGATCCGCCCGGTACGCCCTGGACGGTCCGGGCGGGACGGAGGCGTGACGATGCGCGGTCTTCGAACGGTGCGGGGACGGGGCGCGGCGGCGCTGGCCGCGGCGACGACGGCGGCCGCCCTCTGGCTCGCCCCGCCGTCCGTCGCGGACGACGGGACGGCGTTCCGCGTCGACCCCGACGCCGGGTACGACCTGCCGGCGGCGGGCGTGTTCCTCGAGGGGATCGGCGTGGACGAGCGCGCCGGCCTCGTCTACGTCAGCGCGACGAACGCCTCGGGGACGGTCTACCGCGGCGAGGTCGGCTCGGGCCGGCTCGAGGTGTGGCAGCCGCCGACCGACGGCGACAACGGCCGCGGGATCGACGTCGACGATGCCGGCCGGGTCTACGTCGCCGGCGGGCCGGCCGCCGAGGTGCGCGTCTTCGCCCGATCCGGCGCCCTGCTCGCCGAGCTGCCGACGGGGCGGGCGGGCTCCTTCCTCAACGACGTGCGCGTCGGCCCGGACGGCGCCGCCTACGTGAGCGACTCGAGCCTGCCGGTCGTCTGGCGGGTCGCGCGCGGGGCGTCCGGCTGGACGATCGAGCCGTGGCTCGACGTCAGCGCGACGATCCCCTACACCCCGGCGCTGACCGACTTCGACCTCGGCGGCATCACGTCGACGCCGGACGGCCGGGCGCTGCTGCTCACCCAGGGGACCACCGGACAGCTGTGGCGTGTCGACCTGCGCACCCGAGCGGTCGCCGAGGTCGCCCTCGACGGCGCGCCGCTGCTGAACGCCGACGGCATCGTCCTGCACGGCCGCGAGCTCTACGTCGTGCAGAACTTCGTCCGGCAGGTGAGCGTCCTGCGGCTCGGCCGGGACTGGCGGACGGCCCGGACGCGGGAGGTCGTCGCGACGCCCGCCGACCGGACCTTCACCACGGCCAAGCTCGTCCGCGGCCGGCTGCTGCTCGTCGACAGCAAGTTCGGCTTCCCGCCGGAGGCCGCGGTGGCGCAGGACCGGGTCGTCGCCGTCCGCCGGCCCTGAGGCCGGTCAGCCGGCGAGCATGCTCAGCTCGAAGGTGTACCGGGACGCCGCGTACACGTGGGCGCGGTACTCGACGACCCGGCCGTGGTCGTCGAAGGCCGTGCGCTGCATGGTGAGCAGCGCGGCGCCGCGCGTCTCGCCGAGCAGGCGCGCCTCGTCGGCCGTCGCGGTGCGGGCCCCGATCGACTGGTCGGCGGCGTGCAGGTGGATGCCGACGCCGCGGACGACCTCGTAGAGCCCGTGCGCGGCGAGGGCCTCGACGGTGAGCGCCTCGGCGAGCCCGGGGATGGTGTGCGGCAGCCAGTTCGTCAGCCGGGCGATGGGCCGGCCGCCGGCGCTGCGCAGCCGGACGACGGTGGTGACGTCGTCGCCCGGCTCGACCCGCAGGGCGGCGGCGACCTCGGCGCCGGCGGGGACGACGTCGAGCGACATGACGCGCGTCGTCGGCTCCTGCCCGCTCGAGCGCAGGTCCTCGTAGAGGCTGCTCAGCCCGAGCGGGCGGCGGACCTTCGGCTGGACGACGCGCGTGCCGATGCCGCGCCGGCGGACGAGGACGCCCTTGTCGACGAGGTGCTGCATGGCCCGCCGCATCGTCGGCCGCGACAGGCCCAGGACCTCGGCGAGGTGCACCTCGTTGTCGAGCCGGCTGCCCGGCGGCAGCCGGCCGTCGCCGATCGCGGCCTCCATCGCCTGCGCGACCTGGAAGTACAGCGGCACCGGGCTCGAACGGTCGAGGCCGGTCGCGGCGAGCTCGCGGAAGTCCAGGGTCGGCGCGGGGTCGTCGGCGGGCACGCCGTCACTGTAGTGCGCCACGTCTGCAGGTGACTATGTAAAGACAAATGCTTGACACCTCGGCCGGTGCGCGATGGGATGGCGGCATGACGGACGCCGCGCTCGACGTGCTCACCGTGGGACGGGTCGGGGTCGACCTCTACCCGCAGCAGTCCGGCGTCCCGCTCGCCGGCGTGACGTCGTTCGCGAAGTTCCTCGGCGGCACCGCGACGAACGTCGCGGTCGGCGCGGCCCGGCTCGGCCGGCGCAGCGCGGTCCTGACCAAGGTCGGCCCGGACGGGTTCGGCACCTTCGTCCGCGAGGCGATGGCCGGGTACGGCGTCGACCCCGCGTACGTCGGCACGGCGCAGGACCTCCAGACACCGGTCGTCTTCTGCTCGCTCGACCCGCCCGAGGACCCGCCGCTGCTGTTCTACCGGCAGCCGGTCGCGCCCGACCTCACGCTGCGCCCCGAGGACGTGCCGTGGGACGTCGTGCGGGACGTGCCGCTGCTCTGGGTGACCGGCACCGGCGTCTCGACGGAGCCCGCCCGCCGGACGCAGCTCGACCTGCTCGCCCATCGCGGCCGGCCGGGCCCGGGACGGTTCACCGTGCTCGACCTCGACTGGCGGCCGATGTTCTGGCCGGACCCGGAGGCGGCGGGCCGCGAGTACCGCCGCATGCTCGAGTCCGTCGACGTCGCCGTCGGCAACCGGGACGAGGTCGAGGTCGCCGTCGGCACCCGCGACCCGCACGAGGCGGCCCGCCGCCTGCTCGACCTCGGCGTCGGGCTCGCCCGGGTGAAGATGGGCGGCGACGGGGTGCTCGTCGCGACCCCCGACGCGACGGCGACCGTGCCCCCGCGGCGGGTCGAGGTGGTCTGCGGGCTCGGTGCCGGCGACGCCTTCGGCGCGTGCCTCGCCCACGGCCTGCTCGCCGGTTGGGACGCGGTGCGGATCGCCGAGCACGCCAACGCCGCCGGGGCGATCGTCGCCTCGCGCCTGGCCTGCTCCGACGCCATGCCGACCATGGACGAGATCACCGCCCTCCTCGCGCCCGAGGTGGTCCGATGAGCGCAGGTGGTCCGATGAGCGCAGGCGGTCCGGTGAGCGTGACGACGGCGCGGGCGATCAGCGACGCGCAGTGGCGGGACCTGTTGCGCCGCAGGGCGACCGACCCGGGCGCCGTGGCCCGGGCCTACGCCGCCCGGCGGCGGCCGGGCCGGGTGCTGTCGCCGTCCGGGACGGTCTTCCTCGTCGCGGCGGACCACCCGGCGCGCGGCGCGCTCGGCACGGGCGGGGACGCCCTGGCGATGGCGGACCGGCGCTCGCTCCTCGAGCGCCTCGTCGTCGCCCTGTCCCGGCCGGGGGTGGACGGCGTGCTCGGCTCGCCGGACGTCGTCGAGGAGCTGCTGCTCCTCGGGGCGCTCGAGGGCAAGGTCGTCGTCGGGTCGATGAACCGTGGTGGCCTCGACGGCGCGTCGTGGACGATGGACGACCGGTTCACCGGGTACGACGCCGCCTCGGTCGCGGCGTGCGGGCTCGAGGGCGGCAAGATGCTGCTCCGCGTGGACGACGAGGACCCGGCGACGGCGGCGACCATCGAGGCGTGCGCCCGGGCGGTCGGCGAGCTCGCGGGGGAGGGGCTCGTCGCGATGGTCGAGCCGTTGCCGTACCGGTTCGACCGGGCGGCGGGCCGGCACGTGCTCCAGCGGGACGCGGGCTCGCTCGCGCGGGTCGTCACCGTGGCCTCGGCGCTGGGGACGACGAGCGCGCACACGTGGCTGAAGCTGCCCGCGTGCGAGGAGCCGGAGGTGGTCTTCGGCGCGACGACGCTGCCGTGCGTCGTCCTGGGCGGGGTGCCGTCGGGCGACCCGGCGGCCGACCTGGCGTCGTGGGGGCCGACGCTCTCCCAGCCGACGGTCCGGGGGCTCGTCGTCGGCCGGACGCTGCTCTACCCGCCGGACGGAGACGTGGCCGGCGCCGTCGACGCCGCCGCGGCGCTGCTCGCCCTCACCGCGGGGGAGCGGCCGTGACGGCGTCGCTGCACCGGCCGTGGTCCGGTGCGCAGGCCGAGCCGGTCAGGGTGACGCCGGACGACGCCGGCTGGACCTCCTGCGGACTGCGGGTGGTGACCGTCGGTCCCGGTGCGCCGGTGCGGTTCTCGACCGGGGGCACGGAGCTGTTCGTGCTCCCGCTCGAGGGCGGGTGCACGGTGGACGCGGGGGACGAGCGCTTCAGCCTCGACGGGCGGGACGGCGTGTGGTCGCGGGTCACGGACTTCGCGTACGTGGGCCGGGACACCGACGTCGTCCTCACCTCCGACGACGGATGCGTCGTCGCGCTGCCGTCGTCGGTGTGCGAGACCGCGTTGCCGCCGCGGTACGGCCCGGCCGAGGGCGTGCCGGTGGAGCTGCGCGGGGCCGGGCCGGCGACCCGCCAGGTCAACAACTTCGGGGTGCCCGGGGTGTGGGACCACGCGGACCGGCTCATCGCGGTCGAGGTGCTCACCCCGCCGGGGAACTGGTCGTCCTACCCGGCGCACAAGCACGACGCGTCCGACCCGTGCCCGCTGCCGATCGAGGAGATCTACTACTACCGGATCGCGGGGCCGGACCAGGTGACGCCGTCGCGGCAGGGCTTCGGCACCCACCGCACGTACACCGGCCCGGAGCACGAGGCGGCCGGCCTGGCCCCGGTCGACCTCGCGGTCGACGTGCGCGACCACGACGTCGTCCTCGTCCCGCACGGCTACCACGGGCCGTGCGTCGCGGCGCCGGGGTACCCGATGTACTACCTCAACGTCATGGCCGGCCCCGCGGGCGAGCGGGCGTGGGCGTTCTGCGACGACCCCGCGCACGCGTGGCTGCGCGGCACGTGGGCCGACGAGCCGACCGATCCCCGACTGCCGATCACCTCCGCCGCAGGGCGGGTCACGTCAGGAGCCGACCAGTGAGCACCGCAGGCACCGTCCGTCTCAGCACGGCGCAGGCCCTCGTCCGGTGGATGACCGCGCAGCGGGCCGAGCTGCTCGACGGCACGCAGGTCCCGCTCTTCGCCGGGGTCTTCGGGATCTTCGGGCACGGCAACGTCCTCGGCCTGGGCACCGCGCTGCACGAGGCCGGGGACGCGCTGCCGACGTGGCGGGGGCAGACCGAGCAGGGGATGGCGCTCGCCGCCGCGGCCTACGCCAAGGCGACGGACCGCCGCCAGGTGATGGTCGCGACGTCCTCGATCGGGCCGGGCGCGCTGAACATGGTCACCGCGGCCGGGCTGGCGATGGCCAACCGGCTGCCGCTGCTGCTCCTGCCGGGGGACACCTTCACCAGCCGGGCCCCGGACCCGGTGCTCCAGCAGGTCGAGCACTACGGCGACCCGACGACCACCGCCAACGACGCCTTCCGGTCCGTGAGCCGGTACTACGACCGCATCACCCGGCCCGAGCAGCTCCTCGCGACCCTGCCCCAGGTCGCCCGCGTGCTCACCGACCCCGCCGACTGCGGCCCGGTGGTCCTCGCCCTGCCGCAGGACGTCCAGGTCGAGGAGCACGACTTCCCCGAGGCCCTGTTCGCGCCGCGGCTGCACCGCGTGCCGCGCCAGCGCCCCGACACCCGCGCCCTCGCCGAGGCGGTGGAGGCGCTCCGCTCGGCCGGGCGGCCGCTGCTCGTCGCGGGGGGCGGCGTGCGGTACTCCGGTGCGGCACAGGCCCTCCTGGCGTTCGCCGAGGCGCACGGCGTCCCGGTCGTGGAGACCCCCGCCGGGCGCACGAGCGTCCCGCACGGCCACCGGCTGCACGGCGGGCCGCTCGGCATCATCGGGTCGACGTCGGCGAACACCCTCGCCCTCGAGGCCGACGTCGTCCTCGCCGTCGGGACCCGGCTGCAGGACTTCACGACGAGCTCGTGGACGACGTTCGACGCCGGCGTGCGGGTCGTGGCCGTCAACGCGGCGCGGTTCGACGCCGTCAAGCACAACGCCCTCGCCGTCGTCGGCGACGCCCGCGAGACGCTCACCGAGCTCGACGCGGGGCTGACCGGCTGGACCGCTGACCCGGCGTGGACCGTCCGCGCCGCCACCGAGCGGCAGGCCTGGGACGCCCACGTCGACACCCTGCGCGCCGGGGTCGCCCCGGACGGTTCGCTGACCTACGCCCAGGTCCTCGGGGCCGTCAACGACGCCTCCACCGCCGACGACTACGTCCTCGTCTCCTCCGGCGGGTTCCCCGGGGAGATCCACGGCGGCTGGCGCACCCACGACGGGGCCACCGCGCCCACCATGGACCTCGAGTACGGGTTCTCCTGCATGGGCTACGAGGTCGCCGGCCCGTGGGGAGCCGCGATGGCCCGAGCCCGGACCCACCCGGACGGCCTGGTCACCGCCCTGCTCGGGGACGGCTCGTACCTCATGCTCAACAGCGAGCTCTACTCCGCCGCCTTCGCCGGGCACCCGTTCGTCGCCGTCGTCTGCGACAACGGCGGGTACGCCGTCATCCACCGGCTCCAGACCGGCCAGGGCGCACCGGGGTTCAACAACCTCCTCGACGACGCCCGGGGCCCGGACACCGGCCTGCGCGTCGACTTCGCCGCTCACGCCGCCAGCCGCGGCGCGACCGTCGCGGACGTCCCGGCCACGGCGGGCCTCGACGACGTCCGCGACGCCTCCGCGCGCGCCCGCGCCGCCGCCCGCTCCACCGGGCGGCCCGCCGTCGTCGTCTGCCGCACCCACCCGAGCACGTGGACCGAGGCCGGCGCGTGGTGGGAGGTCGGCGTCCCCGCCGGCCTCGCCGGCCGTGCGGCCCTCGACCGGGGCAGGACGCGGCAGGTGCGCTGGCTCGGCTGATCACGGGTGGTGGGTGACCACCGGCCTAGGGGTCAGCGCGATCCGCGTGTCGTCGGGCAGCGCGAGCCACGCGGGGACGTCGCCCTCCGCGTGCGTGACGCGCAGGACGACCGTGCGCGTGCGCGTCCCGGCGTCGGCGGCGGTGGCCCGCACGGGGAGCTCCGCACCGCGGGCGTCGAGCACCGTCAGGGCCGCGTCGGGCAGGCCGCTCACCGTGACCCGCAGCCCGTGGTGCCTGGGGTCGACCCGGACCACGGCGTCCACCCGGACGCTCCCGCCTCCCGCCTCGACCGTGTCGCCGAGCCGGGCGGGCGGCGGCAGGGCCCGCGCGACGACGGGCGGGGCGACGAGCGGGAGGACGAGGAGCGCGGCCGCGACCGGCAGGGCCGTGCGGGCCCCGGCCTGACGGGCCGGGCCGGCGACGGCGGCGAGGGCGAGCGGGCCGACGGCGAGGAGCAGCGCGGCGACGAGGACCGCGCCCCCGGCCGGCCCGGGCGTCCCGGGCAGGGCGACGGCGGACCAGGCGCCGCCGGCCGCGAGGGCGACGACCGTTGCGCC
>JBQGCR010000708.1:0-2088 GCA_052038585.1 Kineosporiaceae bacterium | reverse complement strand
CGTCGGCGACCTGCGGCTGGACCTGCGCACCCGTGAGGTGAGCCGCGGGACGACGCCGATCACGTTGACCCGCACCGAGTTCGAGCTCCTCGCCCATCTCATGGCGCACCCGCGGCAGGTGCTCTCGCGGGCGCAGCTCCTGCGGCACGTGTGGGGGTACGAGCACGACCCGGGGTCGAACACCCTGGAGGTCTACGTCGGCTACCTGCGCCGCAAGACCGAGGAGGGCGGCCTGCCGCGGATGGTCCACACGGTCCGCGGCGTCGGGTACGCCGTGCGTCCGGCGGAGCCGGCGTGACCCGGCGCACCCGCCGACGGCTGAGCACCCGGATCGCCCTCCTCGCGGCCGGCGCGGTCTTCGGCTCCCTCCTCGTCGCCGGGGCCGCGGTCGGCGCCCTCACCGTGCGGGCCGTCCTCGCCCAGAGCCAGGCGCTGCTCGACGACGTCGCCGCGAGCCTGTCGCCCGGCGACGGCAGGCCCCCCGCGACCGCGGCGCAGGTCTGCGCGGCCGTCGCGAGGGGCGCGCAGGGCGGCCCGCCGGGGGTCGACGCGCTCTTCGTCGAGGTCCGTCGCGACGGCCGCACGGTCTGCGCGCTCGACGACGGCCGGGTCGCCACCGGACCGGTCCTGCGCGACCTGGAGCAGCCGGACCTGCCGGCCCGCGTGCTCCTGGGGATGGACCTGCCCACGGCGACCGGCTCCGACGGCCGGGTGCGGCTCGTCCGGGAGGTCGGCCTCGCCGACGGCGCCACGGCGCTCGTCGCGCGGTCGGCCGACCGCGACGTCGCGGTCCTCGGCCGGGTCCGCCTGGCGTTCGTCGTTGTGAGCGTGGCCGGGGTGCTCGTCGCGCTCGGGCTCGGGCTGCTCGTCGCCCGGCGGGCCCTGCGCCCGGTCCGCCAGCTCCCGGCCACGGCGGACGCCATCGGCCGCACCGGAGACCTCTCGCGGCGCGTCGCCGCGCCGGACGGCCCGCCGGACGACGAGGTCGTCCGGCTCGCGACGGCCTTCGACGCGATGACGACGGCGCTCGCCGCGTCCCGGGAGCGGCAGCGCCGGCTCGTCGCCGACGCCGGGCACGAGCTGCGCACCCCGCTGACGAGCCTGCGGACGAACGTCGAGCTGCTCGTGCGGGCCGAGACCGGCGGGCGGGCGCTGCCGGCGGACGTGCGGGCCGCGCTGATGAGCGACCTCGTCGCCCAGCTGGAGGAGCTCACCGGCCTCGCGCACGAGCTGACGGTCCTCGCCGACGACGACGACGGCGGCCCGGCGGTCCGGGCCGCGGTCCGGCTCGACGACGTCGTGCACCGGGCCGTCGAGCGGGTGCGGCGGCGGGCCGGCGCCCGTCGGCTCGACGTCCGGGCGGTGCCCTGGGTCGTCCCGCACGCCGACGCGGCCGCGCTCGAGCGCGCCGTCGTCAACGTCCTCGACAACGCCGTGAAGTTCTCCCCGGCCGCGTCGGCCGTGACGGTCGCCCTGGCACCGGACGGCGCGGGCCGCGCCCGTCTCGTCGTCGACGGCGGGGGGCCCGGCGTCCCGGGGACGGGGCGGGGGAACGTGTTCGAGCGGTTCTGGCGGGCCGAGGAGGCGCGGGCGCTGCCCGGCAGCGGGCTCGGCCTGGCCATCACCCGGGACGCGGTCGCCGCCCACGGCGGCGGGGTGCGGGTCGAGGGGGCGCCCGGCGGCGGCACCCGCGTCGTCATCGACCTGCCGGGGGCCCCGCCAGCCACGCGGTGACGGTCGCGGCGACCGCGGCCGGGTCCGCCTTGAGGCCGTGGTCGCCGTCGACGGCGACGACCTCGACGCCCCGGAGGGCGAGCGCCCCGACCTCCTCGGGCCGGCCGAACGCGTCGCGCCGGCCCTGGACGACGAGCACGGGGACGCCCGCGCCGGCCAGCTCGTCGGCGCGGGAGCGCTCCGGGCGCCCGGGCGGGTGGAGCGGGAACGCCAGGCAGCACACCGCGGCCGCGCCGAGCGGCACCGCCGTCCGGCACGCGACGCGGGCGCCGGCGCTGCGACCGCCGAGGACGAGCCGGCCGGCGAGCAGGCCCGCGGCGCGCAGGTGCTCCAGCACGGCGGTCCAGCCGGTGT
>JBQGCR010000707.1:0-1649 GCA_052038585.1 Kineosporiaceae bacterium | reverse complement strand
CGTGAGCACCGACCGGCCGCCGGTGGACAGCTGCTCCTCGACGTCGTGGACGACGCGCGCGTTGGCGGTCGCGGTCGTCGCGAGCACCGGGACGTCGGCGGGCAGGCCGTCGAGGAGGTCGCGGATGCGCCGGTAGTCGGGCCGGAAGTCGTGCCCCCAGTCGCTGACGCAGTGCGCCTCGTCGACGACGAGCAGGCCGCAGCGCCGGGCGAGGTCGGGCAGCTGCTCGTCGCGGAAGCGCGGGTTGTTGAGGCGCTCGGGGCTGACGAGGAGGACGTCGACGGCGTCCTCGGCCAGGGCGGCGCGCACCTCGTCCCAGTCCTGCGCGTTGGCCGAGTTCATCGTCACGGCGCGGATGCCGGCGCGGCCGGCGGCGGCGATCTGGTCGCGCATCAGCGCCAGCAGCGGGCTGATGATGACCGTCGGCCCCGCGCCCTCGGCCCGGCGCAGCGCCGTGGCGACGAAGTAGACCGCCGACTTGCCCCATCCGGTGCGCTGGACGACGAGCACGCGGGAGCGGTGCTCGACGAGGGCCGAGACGGCCTCGAGCTGGCCGTCGCGGAAGTCGACGTCGTCGCGGCCGACGAGCCGCCGCAGCGCCGTGCGGGCGCGGTCGGCGACCTCGGGGGACGGGGGAGCGAGGACCTGGGCCGGTGTCGTCATGGTCCGCCCACCGTACGCACCCCGGCCGACACCGGGTCGCCCGCCGTCCACAGGCCCGCGTCCGGTCGCCGACGCAGCGGGCCGGGCCGGCTCACCCGGGAAAGGTGCGCTTCGCGGGGGTACGGAACTCGGGTGGAGCGCGGCCGTATCGGGTCACCCGATACGCGTGGGACTGGAGGGGTTGGGGGTGGGTCGGGGCGCGGCAAGGGCGGGGGTCAGTGCCAGCCGAGGTCGTCGACGCCGCCCGGGACGTCGCTGTCGGGCGCGTAGGGAGTGCGCGAGAAGCGGAACGACGCGAGGTCGAGGTGCGAGACGGTGCCGTCCGCGCGGCGCACGACCCGCAGCGGCTCACCCGTGTGGTACCCGTCGAGCCCGACCCAGGCGTCGGGGCCGACCGGCGCGAAGCGCGACCCGCGGCCCTGCCCCGGCTCGCCGAGGACGAGGTGCTCGCCGACGACCTTCGCCGTCGTCGTCGACGCACCCCAGTGCCACGTGCCGACGAGCTCGAGCAGCGCCGGGTCGCCGCCCGCCGACCACGGCTCGACCGCCGGCGGCTCCTCGGTGCGCAGCACCTCGAGCAGGTCGTCCCCGAGGCCCTTGAGCGCCGGCGACGCCGTGGTGTTGGTCAGCGTGACGACGCCGTCGCCGCCGTCGAGCCGCACCCGCAGCCCGGCGAGGAACCCCGGCATCGAGCCGCCGTGGCCGGCGTAGCGGACGCCGTCGACGTTCCAGGCCGGCCAGCCGAGCCCGTGCGCGCCGGTCCACGGCTGCCCGGGCTCGTCGACGACGTGGTGCGGCTCGCACATCTCGGCGAGGGTGTCGGCCGAGAGCAGCCCCGCGGTGTCGCCGCCGAGGAACGTCGCCCAGCGGGCGAGGTCCTCGACCGTCGTCCACAGCTGGCCGGCGGGAGCCATCGCCCCGCCGTCGTGCTCGGGCTCGCGCAGGAGGACGTCGGCGAAGGGGTGGACGGCCAGCCCCTGCGCGGC
>JBQGCR010000706.1:0-5137 GCA_052038585.1 Kineosporiaceae bacterium | reverse complement strand
CAGGAAGCAGAGCTCGTTCCTCGCTCTGCTTCCTGCTCCTCCCAAATCCTGCTGGGTCGCGGGACAACGACGACGGTCCCGGGTCGGTACTGCTGATCCGGGTCCGTCTTGGGTGTAGCGGGGGCAGGATTTGAACCTGCGACCTCTGGGTTATGAGCCCAGCGAGCTACCGAGCTGCTCCACCCCGCGTCGGTGTCTCCACCTTACGCAACCCCCGCCCGGTCGGGCAAACCGAGGTCTGCCCGACCGGGTCCGGACGCTACGGGGTGGCCGTCTCCGTGGGGGTCGGCGACGGTGCCGGGGTGGCGCCGTCACCGCCGGCGGCACCGCTCACCTCGGCCTCGGCCTGGGTGGCGCGGGCGATGGCGTCGCGGAGCTGGTCCTGCGCGCGGCCGTAGGCGGCGAAGTCCTGCTGGGCGAGCGCCTCCTGGCCGGCCCGCAGCGCGGCCGACGCGTCGGCGAGCGCGTCCTGCAGCCGCTGCTGCGCGGACTGGTCGGCCGGCGGCGTGCCGCCGTCGTCCGGCGGTGTCCCGCCGTCCGCCGGTGGCTCCTCGACCCCGGCGTCGCCGCCGAAGACCTGGTTGAGCGCCGCCTGGAGCGTCGGGGCGAAGCCGACCTCGTCCTCCTGCCCGAAGGCCACGAGAACGCGTTGCAGCAGAGGGAAGCTCGTGCCGCCGGACGCCCGGACGTAGACCGGCTGGACGTACAGCAGACCACCGCCGACCGGCAGCGTGAGCAGGTTGCCGAGCTCGACCTGGGACGACCCGCCGACCCGCAGGACGTTGAGCGCCTGCGACACGTCCGGGTCGGCCGTGAAGGTGTTGGCCACCTGCCCCGGACCCGGGACCGACGAGTCGCGCGGCAGCTGGAGCAGCCGCATCTGGCCGTAGCCCTCGCGCTTCTGCCCGGCCTCCGCGCCGGCGTCCGCGTCGACCGCGAGGAACCCGGTGAGGATGTTCCGGGTGCCGCTGACCGGGATGAACGTCGACGTCAGCGAGAAGCTCGCCTCGTCCTGGTTCGGCATCTGCAGGGTGAGGTAGTACGGCGGCTGGAGCTGGTTGGTCCCCTGCTTCGCCGGGTCGTTCGGCACCTGCCAGAAGTCCTGCGCACCGAAGAAGGCTCCGGCGTTCGTCACGTGGTAGCGCTGGAGGAGCTGGCGCTGCACCTTGAAGAGGTCCTCGGGGTAGCGCAGGTGGCTCATGAGCTCGCCGTCGATCTGCGAGAGCGGCTGGACGGCGTCGGGGAAGATCTTCTGCCACGCCTGGAGGACCGGGTCCTCCTCGTCCCACGCGTAGAGGGTCACGGTGCCGTCGTACGCGTCGACCGTCGCCTTGACGCTGTTGCGCATGTAGTTGACGCGCTGCGCCTGGAGCGCGACGACGCTCGAGCTCGTCGCGGTGAGGGAGTCCGACGTCGCGTCCTGGAGCACCTGCGTCGCCGAGTACGGGTAGCGGCTCGTCGTCGTGTAGCCGTCGATGATCCACTTGATCCGGCCGTCGACGACGGTCGGGTACGGGTCGCCGTCGAGGGTGAGGAACGGCGCGACCTTCTGCACCCGCTGGCGCGGCTGGCGGTCGTAGAGGATCTGCGACTCGCTGTTGACGCTGTCCGACAGCAGGATGTTCTGCTCGCGGAACTTGATCGCGTAGAGCAGCCGGTTGAGGAACGAGCCGACGTGGACGCCGCCCTCGCCGTCGTAGGTGAACCGCTGCTCGCCGGACTCGCTCGAGTCGGGGTAGTCGAGCTCGCGCGGGGCCGAGCCCTCGGGGGCGCCGACGATCGAGTACTCCGGGGACTGCTCGCCGAAGTAGATCCGCGGCTCGTACTCCGGCAGCGCCCCGCTCGACGGGATGCCCGACTGGAAGAACGACGGCCGACCGTCCGCGCGCTGCTCGTTGCCGAAGGCCGCGACGACGCCGAAGCCGTGCGTGTAGAACGTGTGGTCGTTGACCCAGTTGCGGTCCGAGGGCTGCACCTGGTCCAGGTTGAGCTCGCGGACGGCGACCACGGTGTCCCGGGACTGCCCGTCGATCGTGTACCGGTCGACGTCGAGGCTGTCGGGGAAGGAGTAGTACGGCCGGATCTGCTGGAGCTGGCGGAAGGCGTCGCTGACGATCGCCGGGTCGAGCAGGCGGATGCCGGGGATCGTCTCCGTGCTGTCGCGCAGCGCGCCGGCCGTCGCCTCCGACTGAGCGTTGTACGGGATGACCTCGATGTCGCTGAGGCCGTAGGCGTCTCGCGTCGCGGTGATCGCGCGCTGGATGTACTCCTGCTCGAGCTGGCTCTCGTTCGGGCGCACCTGGAACCGCTGGACGGCGGCCGGGTAGATGCCCTCGATGACGATGGCGGAGACGACGAGCAGCGCGACGCCGTACAGCGGCAGCACGCGCCAGCGGTCGACGAAGAGGCCGACGAGGAAGAGCGCCGCGATGACGACGGCGATCGCCGCCAGCACCCCGCGGGCGGTGAGGACGGCGTTGGCGTCGGTGTACTGCAGACCGGTGATCCGGCTGCCCGACTTCGTCGTCAGCGCGTACCGGCCGAGCCAGTAGTCCACCGCGCGCAGCAGGAGGAAGACCGCCGCGAGCACCGACAGGTGGATCCGGGCGGCGGGCAGGATGCGCGCCCCGCCGCCCTGCAGGCGCAGGCCGCCGTAGAGGTAGTGCGTGACGACCGCGGCGAGCGCGGACAGGAAGACGACCGCGGTGAGGAAGCCGGTGACGAACTGCAGGAACGGCAGCGTGAAGACGAAGAAGCCGACGTCGAGGCCGAACTGCGCGTCGGACCGGCCGAACGGCACCCGGTTCCACCACAGCAGGACGGTCTGCCACTGCTGCGCCGCCGCCGAGCCGGCGAACAGCGCCAGGGTCGCGGGCAGCGCGACGACGACGACGCGGCGCAGCGGCTCGATGCTCTCGCGGTAGCGGTCCAGGCTCTGCTGCTCGGGCGAGACCGGGGCGTAGATCGGCTGCGACCGGTAGGCGACGACGAGGCTCGCGAGCACCGCCCCGCCCATGACGAGCGCCCCGAGGAGGAACAGGACGATCTTCGAGACGAGCTCGGTGCGGTAGACGTCGAAGAAGCCGACCTGGCGGTACCAGAGGATGTCGGTCCACGTGGAGGCGAAGAGCAGGCCGAGGACGACGAGGACGCCGAGCACGACGAGGGTCGGCACGAGCGGCCCGCGGGCACGGCGCTGCAGGACGGGACGCGGGCCGGGCGGCCGCTCGGACTCGAAGCTCACGAGACGTCAACTTACCCAGGTCGGGGCTGGTTCCCGACCCGGGACGGGGGTGCGCGCGCGACCGGTACCGGGTCGTGACCTGGCCGGTGGCAGGATCGGGGCCGTGACCGACGCCGCCTCCCCCCGCCAGACCGCCGTCCTGCGGGCCGTCCGCGAGCTCGAGCAGCACGTCGCCGCCGGCGGCTGGGACGCCCCCGTCCGGCTCTTCGCGCTCGTCCGCACCGCCGGCGCCCTCGACGCCGACCCGGCCCTGGCGATTCAGCTGCCCGAGGAGGTCGTCGTCGCGGCCCGCGCCGACGCCGAGCACCTCACCGCGGTCGAGCAGGAGGACCTGCCGGAGGCCGAGACCCTCGAGGCGCTCCTGGGCCAGGTCGCCTGGCCTGCGACGGTCGACGGCGCCGCCGTCGTCGTCGAGCGCCTGGTCCTGTCCCCCGCCGTCGAGGCCGAGGTCGAGGCCGCGGCCCGGCGCGAGGGGCTCGACGAGGCCGACGTGGCGCAGCGCCTGGCGCAGCACCCGGACCGGCGCGACCTGCGCCTGGCCGCCGGGGTGCTGCGGGACGGGACGGCGGGCTGCGCCGTGCGGGCGCGCGACCTCGACGACGACGACCGCGTCGCCACCGGCCCCGACCTCGTCCCCGCGCTCGTCGAGGCGCTGCGGGCGACGCTGGACTTGCTGCTCAGCCCGCCGTGCAGGTGGGCAGGGCGTCGGTGCCGCGGCCCGAGGCGATCGCCTCGACGGCGGACCGCGCCTGCTCGAGGGTCTCGACCCGCACGACGCGCAGGCCGTCCGGCACGTGCCCGACGACCTCGCCGCAGTTCGACGCCGGCGCGAGGAACCACTGGGCGCCGGCGCCGCGCGCGCCGACGAGCTTCTGCTGGATCCCGCCGATCGCCCCGACGGCGCCGTCGGTGTCCATCGTCCCGGTGCCGGCGATCCGCTTGCCCCCCGTGAGGTCCCCGGGGGTCAGGGTGTCGATGATGCCGAGCGCGAACATCGTCCCGGCGCTCGGGCCGCCGACGTTGTCGATGGTGATCTTCACGTCGAACGGGAAGTCGAAGTCCGGGTCGATGAAGACGCCGAGCAGCGTCGAGCCGTCGTCCGAGCGGACCGTGCGGACCTGGACCTGCGTGCGCGCGCCGTCCCGGCGCACGGTGACCGTCGTCGGGTCCCCCGGCGAGACCTTCTGCAGCTCCGCGCGCAGCGCGCCGAGGTCGGCGACGGACCGGCCGTCGACGGCGAGGATGACGTCGCCCGCGCGCAGCACGCCGTTCGCCGGCGCCGTCTCGGACGTGCCGGCGATCGTCAGCGCCGTCGTGAACGGGATGTCGAGGGCGGACAGCGCGGCGGCCGTCGCGCTCTCCTGCGAGGAGACCATCTCGGCCTGGTTCTCCTCCTGCTCCTCCTCGCGCGTGCGCCCGGGCGGGAAGACCGAGTCGACCGGCAGGACGGCGCGCGACGGGGACAGCCAGCCGGAGACGACGTCGAGGAGCGAGACGCGCCCGGTGGGGCCGCCGCGCACGGGGACCGGCGTGGGGTCGTGCAGGCCCGGCGCCGGGTGGGTGCGCCGGCCCTCGCCGGTGATGAGCTGCTGGCCGCCGTAGCTGGCGAGGGTGTTGAAGACCGGCCCGGGCGAGAGCACCGCGTACGGCACCGGCAGGAGGAAGACGAGCGCCCCGAGCAGCACCGAGCAGAAGCCCGCGACGAGCAGCGTCAGGGTCCGCGGGTGCATCCCGGGTGCCCGCGCGGCGGGCGCCCCCCAGAGGCCGTCGGCGGCGGGCGGGCCCGGCCTGGGCGGCAGCTCGCCGGTCCGGGGGTCGAAGGTCACGTCGTCCAGCGTAGGTGTCGAACCTGGGTGCCGGCTGGGCGTCGCGCCCGGACCGGCCCGCTCACGC
>JBQGCR010000705.1:0-7676 GCA_052038585.1 Kineosporiaceae bacterium | reverse complement strand
GGACGAGGACGACGCTCGCACCCGTCCCGGCCCGCACGAGCGCGTGGTCGAGCACGCGGAGCAGGCGCGCCGGCGGTCGCCGGCGCGCCTCGCCGGCTCGACGGCGCGTCACCGAGGTTGCATCGGCACCGCACCGCCGGGTCTGGATCAGCCGATCCGGGCGGCTACTCCTTGATCTCGCAGAGGACCGCCCCGCTCGTCACGGTCTGCCCGACCTCGGCCGACAGGCCGGTGACGGTGCCCGCCTTGTGGGCGGTGAGCGGCTGCTCCATCTTCATCGCCTCGAGGACGACGACGAGGTCGCCCGCGGCGACCGTGGCGCCCTCCTCGACGGCGATCTTGACGATCGTGCCCTGCATCGGCGAGGTCAGGGCGTCCCCGGACGCGCCGGCCTTGGCCTTGCCGCCGGCGCTGCGGCGCTTGGCCGGCGCGGCCTTCGCGCCGCCCCCGCCGCCGCCCCCGCCGAAGGACACCCCGGACGGCAGGGACACCTCGAGCCGCTTGCCGCCGACCTCGACGACGACGCTCTCCCGGGCGGCGGCCTCGTCGGCCTCGCCCGGCTCGCCCGACCACGGCTCGATCCGGTTGTCGAACTCGGTCTCGATCCAGCGGGTGTGGACCCTGAAGGGCTGCTCGGGGTCGGCCGGGGCGAACGCGGGGTCGGAGACGACCGCGCGGTGGAACGGCAGGACGGTCGGCATGCCCTCGACGACGAACTCGGCGAGCGCGCGGCGGGACCGCTCGACGGCCTGCTGCCGGCTCGCGCCGGTGACGACGAGCTTGGCGAGCATCGAGTCGAAGGCGCCGCCGATGACCGAGCCCGGCTCGACGCCGGAGTCGAGCCGGACGCCGGTGCCGGTCGGGGGCTCCCACACGCTCACCGTGCCGGGCTGGGGCAGGAAGTTGCGGCCGGCGTCCTCGCCGTTGATCCGGAACTCGATCGAGTGCCCGCGCAGGACGGGGTCGTCGTAGCCGAGCGGCTCGCCCGCGGCGATCCGGAACTGCTCGCGGACGAGGTCGATGCCGCTGACCTCCTCGGAGACGCAGTGCTCGACCTGCAGACGGGTGTTCACCTCGAGGAAGGAGATCGTGCCGTCCGGGCCGACGAGGAACTCGCACGTGCCGGCGCCGACGTAGCCGGCCTCGCGCAGGATCGCCTTGCTCGCCCGGTACAGCTCGGCGACCTGCTCGTCGGACAGGAACGGCGCGGGGGCCTCCTCGACGAGCTTCTGGTTGCGGCGCTGCAGGGAGCAGTCGCGGGTGGAGACGACGACGACGGCGCCGTGCTGGTCGGCCAGGCACTGGGTCTCGACGTGGCGCGGGTGGTCGAGGAAGCGCTCGACGAAGCACTCGCCGCGGCCGAACGCCGTCACGGCCTCGCGGACCGCCGAGTCGTACAGGTGCGGGATCTCGTCGAGCTCGCGGGCCACCTTGAGGCCGCGGCCGCCGCCGCCGTACGCGGCCTTGATCGCGACGGGCAGCCCGTGCTCCTTGGCGAACGCGACGACCTCGTCGGCGCCCGAGACGGGGTCCTTCGTGCCCGGCACGAGCGGGGCGCCGGCCTTCTGGGCGATGTGGCGGGCCTTGACCTTGTCGCCGAGGCCGTCGATCGCCGACGGCGGCGGGCCGATCCAGACCAGCCCGGCGTCGAGCACGGCCTGCGCGAAGTTCGCGTTCTCGGCGAGGAAGCCGTAGCCGGGGTGGACGGCGTCCGCCCCGGACCGCTTCGCGACGTCGAGGAGCTTGTCGACGACGAGGTAGGAGTCGCCGGGGGTCGACCCGCCGAGCGAGTACGCCTCGTCGGCGACCTTCACGTGGACGGCGTCGCGGTCCGGCTCGGCGTACACCGCCACGGACCCGATGCCGGCGTCCTTGCACGCCCGCGCGATGCGCACCGCGATCTCGCCGCGGTTGGCGATGAGGACCTTCTCCAGGGGCCGCACCGCGGGGGTCGTCGCGGGGGCCGTGGACGTCGTTGTCATCTCGCTCCTTCCGATGGCGCGAGCCTAGCGCCGGGCCCGCGGTGCCCACCCGGGACCAATCGTGGTGGACTTCACGCCGCGATCCGTTCCTCCGCGCGCCCCGCGGCCCCCGGTGGTAGTCCTGGGGCATGCCCGAGCTCGTCACGTCGCCGTCCGTCGTCCCCGTCCCCGGCGGGAAGGTCATCGAGGAGTTCGTCGGGAGGGTCGCCACCGGCTCGGCCGGGGTCTCCGTGGCGCGGATGACCGCGCCCGCCGGGTGGGAGGAGCCCGCGCAGACCCCGCAGTTCGACGAGGTGACCCTGGTCCTCGCCGGCAGCGTCGTCGTCGAGCACGACGGCGGCCGCACCGAGGTCGCCGCGGGCCAGGCCGTGCTCACCCGGGCGGGGGAGCGCGTGCGCTACTCGGTCGGCCCGGACGGGGCGTCGTACGTCGCCGTCTGCGTCCCGGCGTTCTCCCCCGACACGGTGAACCGCGAGGAGTGAGGGGAACACCTCGCGGGGCGGCGGTCGTTGACGCCCGCATGGCCACTGTGACGATGACCCGCGAGACGCACGACGAGACCGTCAAGGACGGCATCGTCCTCATCGACTTCTGGGCGTCCTGGTGCGGCCCGTGCCGCCAGTTCGCGCCGGTCTACGAGCGCGTCTCGGAGAAGAACGAGGACGTGACCTTCGCCAAGGTCGACACCGAGGACCAGAACGAGCTCGCCGGCATGTACGGCATCACCTCGATCCCGACGCTCGTCGTCTACCGCGACGGCATCCCCGTCTTCGGCCAGCCGGGCGCGCTGCCGCAGCCGGCGCTGGAGGACCTGCTCGAGCAGGTCCGCGGCCTGGACATGGAGACGGTCCGGGAGCAGTACACCGAGCAGCTCAAGGCTGCCGGGCGAGCCTGAGCGCGGCGACCACCGCCGCGTGGTCCGACCCCCGCACGACGACGGGGGTGACGTCGTCCACCGCGACACCGGGCGAGACGAGCACGTGGTCGAGCGCGACGACGCCGCCGCCGTCCCACAGCGTCGGCCACGTCGGGCGCAGCCCGCGACCGAGCAGGTCCGCGGCGTCCTCGAGGCCGGTGTCGCGCTCGAGCCGGCGGAACGGGGCGTGCGAGGGCGTCGCGTTGAGGTCGCCGAGGACGACGACCGGGTCGCCGTCCGTCCCCGCGTCCCGGGCGGCCGCGGCGACCCGGCGCAGGTCGTCCCGCCAGGGCCGGGCGTCGGTGAGGAACGGCGCCGCCGCGAGCCGCACCGGGGAGACGGTGTGCGCGGCGACGACGTGCACCGGCCCGGCGGCGGTCTCGACGACGCCGGTCGCGACGGGCCCGGCCCGCAGGGCGTCGTCGGTGCCGGGCTCGACGTCGCGGAAGTCCCGCACCGGCAGCCGTGAGTAGACGACGAGCCCGTCGGTGACGCCGGCGTTGGCGCTCGCGTGCACCGGTGCGAGGTAGCTCGCCAGCCCCTCGCGGGCCAGCCGGTTCGTCAGCGCCGAGCCGGCCTCGACGAGGACGAGCACGTCGACGTCCTCGGCCCGGACGACGTCGACGACCTCCGCGGCGTCCGCGCCCGCCAGGTGGGCGTTGAAGGTCATGACCCGCAGCGGCGCCGTCCCGCCCCCGGCCGCCGGGTCCACGGGGTCGTCGCCGGGCGAGGCGTACCCGACGACGAACGTCCACGGCAGCACGGCCGCGGCCGTCGCCAGCCCCGCCGCGAGCCACGCGCGACGCGGCACGGCGAGGGCGACGACGGCGAGGGCCGGCAGGGCCAGCCCCGGGGCGGTCACCGCGAGCGAGGCGACGACGGACGACGGCCACGTCGACAGCGTCGAGCCCGCCCACAGCAGCAGCGCCGCCCCGCAGAGGGTCAGGACGCGGGACCGCCGCGGCCGGCGGGAGTCCGGGCCGCTCACCCCTCGAACGCCGCGAGCGTCTGCCGCGCGATCTCGCGCTCCTCGTCCGTCGGGACGACGAGCACCGCGACGCCCGAGCCGTCGGGGCTGACGACGGCCCCGGGGGGCGCAGCGGGGGAGGCCGCGGCGTTGCGGGCGTCGTCGACCGCGATGCCGAGGCCCTCCAGGCCGGCCAGGCTCCGGGTGCGCACGACGGGGCTGTTCTCCCCGATGCCACCGGTGAAGACGACGGCGTCGAGCCGGCCGAGCGCGGCGAGGTAGGCCCCGACGTAGCAGCGGATCCGGTAGCAGAACACGTCGAGCGCGAGGGCGGCGTCGTCGTCGCCCTCGTCGGCCCGGCGGGTCACCTCGCGCATGTCGGCGACCCCGGCGAGCCCGAGCAGCCCGGACTCCTTGTTCAGCGCGAGCTCGACGTCGTCGCGGGACATCCCGGCGACCCGGTCGAGGTGCCCGGCGAGGGCCGGGTCGACGTCCCCGCTGCGCGTGCCCATGACGAGGCCCGCGAGCGGGGTCAGGCCCATCGAGGTGTCGACGCTGCGGCCCCGGCTCACCGCGCACGCGCTCGCGCCGTTGCCCAGGTGCAGCACGACGAGGTCGACGTCCTCCGGCGCCGTGCCGAGAACCGTTGCGGCGGTGCGGGACACGTAGGCGTGCGAGGTGCCGTGGAAGCCGTAGCGACGGACGCCGTGCTCGGTGCGCCACGCCTTCGGCACGGCGTAGGTCGCCGCCCGGGCGGGGATCGTCGCGTGGAAGGCGGTGTCGAAGACCGCGACGTGCGGCAGGTCCCCGAGCACCTCGCGGGCCACCCGGATGCCCTCGAGGTTGGCCGGGTTGTGCAGCGGGGCGAGGACCGACAGCGACTCGACGGCCTCGACCACCTCGTCGTCGACGACGGTCGGCTCGCGGAACAGCTCCCCGCCGTGGACGACGCGGTGCCCGACGGCGACGAGGCCCGCCTCGTCGAGGTCCGGCCCGTGCTCGGCGAAGGCGTCGAGCACGGCCCGCAGCGTCGTCGCGTGGTCGGAGAGGTCGGCGTCGACCTGCGTCCCGTCGTGGACGAGCCGGGCCTGCGGCGAGCCGATCCGCTCGGCGAGCCCCTTGGCGAGCAGCCGGCCGGACTCGGGCTCGAGCAGGCTGTACTTCACCGACGAGGACCCGCAGTTGAGCACGAGGACGGCGTTCTGGCGCGTGCTCATGCGACGGACTCCGTTGCGGGGGAAGCGGACTGGAGCTGCGCCTGGACGGCGGTGATGGCCACCGTCGTGACGATGTCGCGCACGGTCGCCCCGCGGGACAGGTCGTTGACCGGCATCCGCAGCCCCTGGAGCACCGGGCCGACCGCGACGGCGCCCGCGCTGCGCTGCACCGCCTTGTACGTGTTGTTGCCGGTGTTGAGGTCGGGGAAGACGAAGACCGTCGCGCGGCCGGCGACGCTGGAGTCGGGGAGCTTGGTGCTCGCGACGCCGGCGTCGATCGCGGCGTCGTACTGGATCGGGCCCTCGAGGAGGACGTCGGGGGCCTTCGTGCGGGCGAGCTCGGTGGCGCGGCGGACCTTCTCGACGTCCTCACCGGCGCCGGACGTCCCGGTCGAGTACGAGAGCATCGCCACGCGCGGGTCGACGCCGAACGCCGACGCCGTCGTCGCCGAGCTGATCGCGATGTCGGCGAGCTGCTCGGCCGTCGGGTCGGGGTTGACCGCGCAGTCGCCGTAGACGAGCACCCGGTCGGCCAGGCACATGAAGAAGACGCTGCTCACGACGCTCATCCCGGGCGCCCGGCCGATGACCTCGAACGCCGGCCGGATCGTGTGCGCCGTCGTGTGCGCGGCGCCGGAGACCATGCCGTCGGCCATCCCGAGGACGACCATCATCGTGCCGGCGTAGGAGACGTCGACGACGACGTCGCGGGCGTGCTCGAGGGTCACGCCCTTGTGCGCGCGGCGGCGGGCGTACTCGGCGGCCATCGCCTCGCGCAGGTCCGGCTCGCACGGGTCGAGCACCGTCGCACCGGCGAGGTCGACGTGGGCGAGGGCCGCGGCCTCGGCGACCTCGTCGGCGTCGCCGAGGAGGACGACGTCGGCGATCCCGCGCCGCAGCACCGCCTCCGCGGCGCGCAGCACGCGGGGCTCGGTGCCCTCGGGCAGGACGATCCGGCGCCGGTCGCCGCGGGCCCGCTCGACGAGGTCGTGCTCGAACATCACGGGGGTGACCGCGTGGCTGCGGGTCACGTCGAGCCGCTCGAGGAGCCGGTCGGCGTCGACGTGGGCCGCGAAGGTCTCCAGCGCCGCCTCGATCTTGCGGGTCGAGCGGTCGGTGAGCGCGCCGTGGGTCGCGGCGGCGACCGTCGCGGCCTCGAAGGTGTTGAGCGGCGTCGACACGATCGGCAGGTGGGTCGCGAGGCCGTCGACGAGCCGCTGCACGAGCGGCTCGGGCCGGCTGCCGCCGGTGAGCAGGAGGCCGGCCAGGCGGGGGAAGGTCTGCGAGCGGTGGGCCATGAGGACGCCGACGAGCATGTCCGAGCGGTCCCCGGGGACGATGACGAGCGCGCCGGGGGTCAGGTACTCGAGCACCCGCGGCAGGGTCATCGCGGCGACGACGTAGCCCTCGACCTCGCCGGCCAGCCGCTCGCCGACCTCGTCGTCGTCCTGCACCGCGCGCTGCGGGGGAGTCAGCGTGCCGTGCGCCCCGACGAGCCGGCCGTCGACGGCGTCGACGACCTGGCTGACGGTCGGGGCGGCGAGCAGCGGCATCTCGGGGAGCACCTCGACGGCCCCGCGCCGGTCGAGCTGGGCGTGCAGCGTCGCGAGGTCGCCGGGGTCGGCGCGGTTGACGACGGTGCCGACGAGCGGCACGCCGTGCGCGCCCATCGCCGCCTGCTCGACCTCGACGGCCGCGGCGACGTCCTGCGGCGTGCGGCCGCGGGCGTTGACCACGAGGAGCACCGGGGCGCCGAGGTTGAGCGCGACCTGGGCGTTGAAGGCGAACTCGGTGCCGGCGCCGACGTCGGTGTAGTCGGTGCCGACGACGAGGACGACGTCCGCCTCCCGCTCGACCGCGCGGTAGCGCTCGACGATCGTCGTGATCGCGCCGGCGGGGTCGTCGTGGACGTGCTCGTACGTCGTCCCGCTCGCCCCCGTGACGGCCTGCGACGGCAGGCGCGAGACGAGCAGGTCGAGGAGCCGGTCCGGGCGGCCCGAGCGGACGACGGGCCGGAAGACGGCGACCCGGCCCGCCCGGCGCAGCAGCGCGTCGAGCACCCCCAGGGCGACCAGGGACTTGCCGCTCTCGGCCTGCGCCGAGGCCACGTACACGCTGCGTGCCACGTCGTCAGGCTATCCGGGCCGAACCGGGCCTTCCGCCGGCGACGTCCCGGGGGCGGGCGTGGTAGCCGTGCTCGCGAGCGCCTCGAGCGCGGCGCGGCACCGGGCCTCGACCGTGTCGAGGTCGGCGAGGGTCGCCTCGAGGTCGGCGCGGCGCTGCTGGAGCTCGGCGCGCCGCGCGGCGATCTGCTCGAGCAGGTAGGTGAGCTGGCCCGCCTCGCCCGGCGCCTCGTCGTACATGTCGACGATCTTGCGGATCTCGTCGAGGGCGAAGCCGAGCCGCCGGCCGCGCAGCACGAGCGCGAGCCGCACCGTGTCGCGGGGATGGAAGACCCGCTGGGTCCCGCGCCGCTCGGGGGACACCAGGCCTTGGGCCTCGTAGAACCGGATCGTGCGGTGGGTGACGGAGAACTTCTCGGCGACCTCGGCGATGGTCCACGTCCGGCCGTCCGTGCCGACGGCCCCGTCGGC
>JBQGCR010000704.1:0-4490 GCA_052038585.1 Kineosporiaceae bacterium | reverse complement strand
GCCGCCGAGGAACGTCGCCCAGCGGGCGAGGTCCTCGACCGTCGTCCACAGCTGGCCGGCGGGAGCCATCGCCCCGCCGTCGTGCTCGGGCTCGCGCAGGAGGACGTCGGCGAAGGGGTGGACGGCCAGCCCCTGCGCGGCGCGCCCGTCCGGACGGGTCGTCGTCCGGGTCATCCCGAGCGGCTCGAGGAGCTCGATGCGGACGACCTCGGCCCAGCCGGTGCCGTGGGCCACCTCGAGCAGGCGGCCGAGCGCGCCGTAGCCGACGTTGGAGTAGTGGAACCGGCGGCCGGCCCGGAAGCGCTGCCCGGCACCGGTCCCCACGAGGTGGTCCCAGTCGCCCCCGGCGGTCCGCTCCCACCACGGGCCGTCGGTCTCTGCCTGGGTGCCCGCCGCGTGCGTGAGCAGCTGCTCGACGGTGACGCCGCCGAGGGCGGACCCGGGCACGTGCTGCTCGAAGCGGTCGGTGAGGTCGAGGCGACCTGCGTCGCGCAGCCGCAGCACGCAGACCGCGACGAAGGTCTTGGTGATCGAGCCCATCCGGTACTGGGTGTCGGCGTCGGCCGGCTCGCCGCCCGCCCGGCCGTCGAGCGTGCCGACCGCCCCGCTCCAGGCGAGCCCTCCACCGCGGACCAGCCCGGCCGCGACGGACGGCAGCCGTCCCTCGCGCTGGGCGGTCGCGAGGCGGTGGTCGAGCAGGGCGGCGGTGCGGGGCTGGACGGTCACCCGGCCACCCTAGGACCGCGTCGTCGCCGCGCGGCTGCGAGGATGGCCCGCATGGCCGACCGCTACGTCGTCGAGGTCCCGCTGCGCTGGTCCGACATGGACGCCTACGGGCACGTCAACAACGTCCAGTACCTCCGCCTGCTCGAGGACGCCCGCGTCATCGGCTTCCGCGAGTGGTTCCCGGACCGGCCGACGCTGCTCGACGAGGGGATCGTCGTCTCCCGGCACGCCATCGAGTACCGCGCCCCGCTGACCTACCGGCCCGAGCCCGTCGAGGTCGACATGTGGGTGACCCGCGTCCACGGGGCCGGGTTCGACCTCGGGTACGTCGTGCGCGACCCCGCGTCCGTCGGCGAGGCCGTCTACGCCGTCGCCGAGACCGGTCTCGTCCTCTACGACTTCGCGACCGCCCGCCCGCGCCGGCTCGAGGCCGCGGCGCGCGAGGCGCTCGCCGGGCACGTCGGCGAGCCCGTGACCTTCCGGTGGGGTGGCCGGTGAGCGACGTGCTCCACCTCGTCGACGTCGCGGCGCTCGGCGACCTCGGGCGCTTCGCCGGCCGGGCGCGCGCGCTCGACGAGCAGGGCGCGATGCGGCTGCAGGCCTCCGGCGACGTCCTCGCCGCGTGGGTCGGGGTGCTCCCGGGCAGCGGCATCCTCTCCGAGGGCGCCGTGCTCGGCCTGCGGACCTTCGCCCTCGCCGAGCCCGCGACCTGCGACGCCGTCGTCCCGCTCGGGGCGGTGACCGACCGCACCTCGCGGCCCGGGCGCGACGCGACCTTCCCGCTCCCGCCGACGCGTGCGCTCGCCGCGTGGTCGGCCGTCACCCCGCCGCGCTCCGGATGGGAGCCCGCCGGCGAGCTGCCGGCCGACACCCTCGCCGAGGCCGCCCGCAGTGGTCTCGTCGAGGTCGGTGCGGCCGTCCGCGAGCGGGGCGCCGCCGCCGGCTTCGTCCGCGACCGCGTGTGGGGGCGCGACGTCGAGGGCGTGCGCGCGGGTGGTGCCTTCGCCGCGTTCTCGCTGGGCTTCCTCGCGCCCGGGTCGAGCGTGCGCGTGCTGCGCGCGAACCGGTGGACGCGGCTCAGCTGCGCCGGCGGTCACGTCCTGATGCGCTGACCCGTCGGGTAGACGACGGCGGCGACGACCGCCAGCCCGAGGAAGATCGCCCCGAAGAGCGCGTTGTCCTCGCCGGGGTCGTGCGCCGCGGCGAACGCGGCGGTCGCGCCGGCGATGCCGAGCACGCTGCCGAGGACGTCGGACAGCTGGATGGACGACGAGGTCTCGCCGTGCGCCTCGACCGGGCTGAGCTCGAGCGCGAGGATGGTCGTCGTCGTGACGCCGGTGCCCATCGCGAAGCCGGCGAGCAGCAGCGCGAAGACGCTGAGCCACGCCGGCAGGTTGACCCACGCGACGAGCGAGAGCCAGCCGAGCCCGACGGCGAGCACGAGCCCACCGACCTCGATGAGCCGGTGGCGCGGCAGGTGGAGCGCGTCGTGGCCCTGGTAGAGCGCGCCGAGCGCCCAGCCGACGGCGCCGACCGCGAGGGCGAGCCCGGCGACCTGGAGGCTGGCGCCGCGCTGGCCGGCGAGGAAGAGCGGGACGTAGGTGATGCCGCCGTAGAAGGCGGCGCAGAGCAGCGCCCGCGCGAGGACGACGCTCGGGACCCCGTGGCGCATGACGAAGGTGCCGGTCGGCAGCAGGCGCGGCGCGACGACGACGACGCCGACGAGCCCGACGACGGCGACCACCGTCTTCCACGACCACGTGAAGACGAGCTCGTGCGTGCCGACCTGGAGCGCGCCGGCGGCCAGGGCGACGGCGAGCCCGGCCCAGGCCGTGCGGACGTGCGTCCCGTGGTCGCGGTTGGAGACCGCCTCCTGGAGCCGGCTGACGTCGACCCGGCGCTGGGCGCGCCACAGCGAGATCCCGGTGACGATGACGGGGGCGACGACGATCCAGAACACCCAGCGCCACGAGATGTTCTCGGTCAGCCAGGCCGACAGCGGCGGACCGGCGAGCGAGGGGACGACCCACGCCGCGGAGATGTACGTGAACAGGCGCGGGCGGATGGCCTCGGGGTAGACCCGGCCGGCGATGACGTAGAGCATGACGACGAGCAGGCCGCCGCCGAGGCCGGTCAGCGCACGACCGACGAGGAAGACGTCGAGGCGGGTCGCGCAGCCGCAGGTCGCGGCGCCGACGGCGAGCAGCGCCTGGCCGACGAACGTGCCGGGCAGCGGACCGGACCGGTCGGTCCAGACGCCGGCGAGGACGATGCCGAGGAGCTGCGCGGTGAGCATCACCGAGAAGGCGAAGCCGTAGGAGCGCACGGCGTTCAGCTCGCGGGCGACGTCGGGCATCGCGGTGGAGACGGCCATCGACTCGAACGCAACGATCGTCACGAGGGCGAGGACGGCGAGCGTGACCTCGAGGTAGGACCGGCTGAGCGGCCCACCCGTCGTCGTGTCGCTCCCCGTCGTGCGCATCGTCGTCACAGTAGCCCCCCGGCCTGCGGCAGGAGGGGGGAACCCCGCTGTGCCAGCACTTCGGCGAGCACGTCGATCCGATCGGCCACGAGGCCGTCGACCCCGAGGTCGAGCAGGCGGTGGAACTCGGCGGCGTCCTCGCGGTGGCCGTCGTGGAACCAGACGTGCACCTGCTTGCCGAGGTCGTGGGCGCGCCGGACGAGCCCGGGCGTCACGAGGACGAGGGTCCGGCCGGCGACCTCGTGCTCGGCCGGGATCTGCAGGACCGGGGCCGGCGTGTGCAGCATCCGGGCGAGCAGGGCGGGGGAGAAGCGCAGCGCGGCGGTGCCGACCTGGCCGGCGGCCGTCGCGACGCGCGGGCCGAGGGCGCGGCGCAGCGCCCGGATGCGGCGCGGCGAGAAGGAGCCGAGGCAGACCCGGTCGAGGGCGTCGTGCGCGCGCAGGAGCGCGACCGTCGGCTCGAGCGCCGCGTCGGCCTTGACGTCGATGTTGAAGCGGGTCGTCGGGAAGGCCTCGAGGAGGTCGCCGAGCAGCGGGACGGGCTCCGTCCCGCCGACGCGCGCCTCGCGGACCTCGTCCCACGTGAGGTCCGCGACGGCGCCGCGGGCGTCGGTCACGCGGTCGAGGACGGTGTCGTGGAACGCGACGACCTGCCCGTCGCGCGTGGCGTGCACGTCGGTCTCGAGGTAGCGGTACCCGAGCGCGACGGCGCGGGCGAACGCTGCGCGGGTGTTCTCGAGCCCGACGTTCGCGGGCAGGAGCGAGCCCCCGCGGTGCGCCAGCGCCAGGGGCGTCGGGTCCGAGAGGTAGGCGTGGTCGGCGGCCCGCACGGTCAGCGGGCGGCGGGGCGCAGCCAGACCGTGGTGTCGGCCGGGAGCGTCCCCGGGTGCTCGAGCGGACCGGAGGCGACGAGGACCTCGCCGTCCGGCAGGTCGACCGGCGCCTCGCCGGTGTTCGTCACGACGAGCACGGCGTCGGCGCCCTCGCCGGAGCGGTAGGCCACGACGTCGCCGTCGGTCAGGGCGTCCCAGGTGAGCGCGTTGCCGCCGAGGCCGAGCTCGCGACGCAGGCGCAGGAGGGTCCGGTAGAGCTCGAGGGTCGAGCCCTCGACGCCCTCCTGCCGGTCCACCGCCAGCGCGGCGTAGGCCTCGGGCTGGGGGAGCCACGGGTGGTCGCCCGGGCCGAAGCCGAGGCTCGGGCCGTCGGCGGTCCACGGCATCGGGACGCGGCAGCCGTCGCGGCCGACGACCTCGCCCTTGGTGTGGTGGAAGGTCGGGTCCTG
>JBQGCR010000703.1:0-3095 GCA_052038585.1 Kineosporiaceae bacterium | reverse complement strand
GGGTCGAGCACGCGGCGGCCGTCCGGGGTGCGCCGGGCCGGGTCGAGCCAGGCGCCGCCGACGCCGGACAGGTCGGTGCGGGTCGCGTCCTCGCAGCGGACGACGGCCTCCGGCCAGTGCCGCAGGTTGAGCGTGGCGACGGCGGCCGTCGTCTCGTCCGCGTCGACGGCGAGCACCTCGCGGTCGAGCCCCGCGAGCGCCATCGAGTCCCCGCCGATCCCGCAGCCGAGGTCGGCGACGCGCTGGACGCCGGCGCCGGCGAACCGGCGGGCGTGGTGGGCGGCCACGGCGAGGCGGGTGGCCTGCTCCAGGCCCTCGGGGGTGAAGAGCATCGTCCCGGCGAAGGGCCCGAACTTGCCCCGCGCAGCGACGCGCAGCCGCGCCTGCGTCAGCGCGGCGGCGACGAGCGCGGGGTCGTGGCCCTGCTCGCGCAGCCGCTCGCCGAGGCTCATCGCCGTCGCCTCGTCGTACTCCGGCAGGGCCTCGAGCAGGGCCCAGCCCTCGGGGGTGAGCAGGGCTGCGAGGCCGGCGAGGTCCACGGGCCGATCCTCGCACGGGGGAAGTCCTGGCACTCCGGTTGACCGAGTGCTAACCGGCGTCCTAGATTCAGTGCTGGCACTCTCACCCCGAGGGTGCCAACCAGGTCGGCGTCACCGGCACCCGCGACGACGGTCGGCGTCACCCCACATCGTTCACCCCGAAGCATGACGTTCCCGAAAGGGAGGGCAGCAAGTGTCGGTCTCCATCAAGCCGCTCGAGGACCGCATCGTCGTCAAGCCCCTCGACGCCGAGCAGGTCACCTCGTCCGGTCTCGTCATCCCGGACACCGCGAAGGAGAAGCCCCAGGAGGGGCAGGTCCTCGCGGTCGGCCCCGGCCGTTTCGACGACGAGGGCGAGAAGCGCATCCCGCTCGACGTCCAGGTCGGCGACACGGTCCTCTACAGCAAGTACGGCGGCACCGAGGTCAAGTACGGCGGCGAGGAGTTCCTCATCCTCTCCGCGCGCGACGTCCTCGCCGTCATCGAGAAGTGAGCCGGCTGCTCTAGCCGCACTCCACTGCACGCGACGCCCCGACCGGCCGGCACCCGCCGGTCGGGCCGGGGCGTCCCGCGTCTGCAGCCAGCACCACCCCCGCACGAACTCCGGCACGTACGCGATACGTAAGGACACGAAGCACACATGGCCAAGACCCTCGAGTTCGACGACCACGCCCGGCGCGCCCTCGAGCGCGGCGTCAACGCCCTCGCCGACGCGGTGAAGGTGACGCTCGGTCCGCGCGGCCGCAACGTCGTCATCGACAAGAAGTGGGGCGCCCCCACGATCACGAACGACGGCGTGACCATCGCCAAGGAGGTCGAGCTCGACGACCCCTACGAGAACCTCGGCGCGCAGCTCGCCAAGGAGGTCGCGACCAAGACCAACGACGTCGCCGGTGACGGCACGACCACCGCGACCGTCCTGGCCCAGGCCATGGTCAAGGAGGGCCTGCGCAACGTCGCCGCCGGGGCGTCCCCGTCGGGCCTCAAGCGCGGCATGGACAAGGCCGTCGCCGCGGTGAGCGAGCGTCTCCTCGACGTCGCCCGCGAGGTCGAGGGCAAGGACGAGATCGCCCACGTCGCGACGATCTCCGCCCAGGACCGGGCCATCGGCGAGCTCATCGCCGACGCCTTCGACAAGGTCGGCAAGGACGGCGTCATCACCGTCGAGGAGTCCTCGACGACGGCGCTCGAGCTCGACTTCAGCGAGGGCATGCAGTTCGACAAGGGCTACATCTCGCCCTACATGGTCACCGACCCCGAGCGCATGGAGGCCGTCCTCGAGGACGCCTACGTGCTCATCAACCAGGGCAAGATCTCGGCGATCTCCGAGCTCCTGCCGCTGCTGGAGAAGGTGCTCCAGGCCGGCAAGCCGCTGTTCGTCATCGCCGAGGACATCGAGGGCGAGGCGCTGTCGACGCTCGTCGTCAACAAGATCCGCGGCACCTTCACCGCCGTCGCGGTCAAGGCGCCCGGCTTCGGCGACCGCCGCAAGGCGATGCTCCAGGACATCGCGACGCTCACCGGCGCGCAGGTCGTCTCGCCCGAGGTCGGCCTCAAGCTCGACCAGGTCGGCCTCGAGGTGCTCGGCACCGCCCGCCGCATCGTCGTCACCAAGGACGACACGACGGTCATCGACGGCGCCGGCGCGGCCGACGAGGTCGCCGGCCGGGTCGCCCCGATCCGCAGCGAGATCGAGCGCACGGACAGCGACTGGGACCGCGAGAAGCTCCAGGAGCGCCTCGCCAAGCTCGCCGGCGGCGTCTGCGTCATCAAGGTCGGCGCGCACACCGAGGTCGAGCTCAAGGAGAAGAAGCACCGCATCGAGGACGCCGTCTCGGCGACCCGCGCGGCCATCGAGGAGGGCATCGTCGCCGGTGGCGGCTCCGCCCTCACGCAGGCCGTCTCGGTGCTGTCGGACAACCTCGGCCTCGAGGGCGACGAGGCGACCGGCGCGGCGATCATCCGCCGGGCCGCCGTCGAGCCGCTGCGCTGGATCGCCGAGAACGCCGGCCTCGAGGGCTACGTCGTCGTCGAGAAGGTGCGCGAGCTCCCGGTCGGCCAGGGTCTCGACGCCGCCAAGGGCGACTACGTCGACCTCATCGGCCGCGGCGTCATCGACCCGGTCAAGGTGACGCGCTCCGCGCTCGTCAACGCCGCGTCGATCGCGTCGATGGTGCTGACGACGGACACGCTTGTCGTCGAGAAGAAGGTCGAGCAGCCGGCGGCCCCCGCCGGCGGCCACGGCCACGGGCACGGCCACTGAGCCACGCCCGCCCCTGCACCACCCGCACCACCTGCACCACCCGCACGACCCGGAGCCCGGTCCCGCCCCCGCGGGGTCGGGCTCCGGCGCGTCAGCCCGCCCGTCGGGTGCGGGCAGGACACGCCGGGCGCCCCGGGTGTGCGGGCGGTTCCGCAGGACACGCGCTCGGCGAGTCCTGCCGAAGTGCCCGCACCCGGCGCGGGCCAGGACGCACGAGAGCCAGGACGCACGAGAGCCCGGCCCCTCGGAGGGGCCGGGCTCTCGTTGTGCCGGGCGGCGGTGAGGCGGAAGGT
>JBQGCR010000702.1:0-3857 GCA_052038585.1 Kineosporiaceae bacterium | reverse complement strand
GACGGCGATGCAGTTGCGCACGCCCGTCGCGCCCATCCGGTAGAGCGGTCCGGCCACCGTCGTCAGGCCCGGCTCGACGATCTCGTCGAAGATGATGTTGTCGAACCCCACGACGCTGACGTCGCGCGGCACGTCGGCCCCGAGCGCGCGCAGGCCCTTGACGACGCCGATCGCGAGCTGGTCGTTGTAGGCGAGCACCGCCGTGGCGCCGGCGTCGCGCACCGCCGTCGCCGCCCGGTAGCCGGCGACGACCGTCGGGGCGTGCGGGCCGAGCCGGCGCACGTCGAGGCCGAGCTCGGCGGCGCCGTCGAGCAGCGCCCGCCAGCGCACGCCGTCGCTCCAGCTGGCCTCCGGCCCCGAGACGTAGTGCACGGTCCGGTGCCCCAGGGCGAGCAGGTGCTCGGCGGCGAGACGGGCGCCGCGGGCGTTGTCGGTGACGACGCAGCTCACCTCGGGGATCGTCCGGTTGAGCAGGACGACGGGGCGCTGCTTGGCGACGGTCCGCAGGGCCGCGTCGCTCATCCGGGACGAGGCGATGACGATGCCGTCGACGCGCGCGAGCTCGTGGTCGATCGTCGCCCGCTCCACCGCCGGGGACTCGTTGGTGTGCGACAGGATGAGCATGTGGTCGGCCTGGCGCGCCGCCTCGTACGCGCCGCGGATGATCTCGGCGTAGAAGGGGTTCGTCACGTCGGCGATGACGAGGCCGATCGCGCGGGTCCACGGCACGGCGTCCGGCACCCGCAGCGGCAGCCGGGACGATCGGTAGCCGATCCGCTCGGCCGCCTCGAAGATGCGCCGCGCCGTGTCGGCGTGCACCCGGCCGGGGCGCGAGTAGGCGCGCGAGACGGTCGACGCGGCCACGCCCGCCTCGCGGGCGACGTCGTAGATCGTCAGCCGACCGCTGCGCTGCGCCGGGCCTGTCACGCCGTGCACCGTACCGACCGATCCGGGCCGTTGCTCCCCGGAGGGCTCCCCGGCGGCTGCCCGGCGGCTGCCCGGTCAGGCTCAGCGCAGGCGGAAGAGGACCTCACCGGCGTCGGGCACGACGAGGCTGCCCGCGGCCGCCTCGGCCGCGAGGTCCACCGTGTCGGGGTCGAGGTAGCCGAGGTTGGCCCGGCGGCACTCCTCCTCGGGGATCCGGGTGGCCAGGGTGACCCGGACCCGCAGGCGCTCCTCCCCGGTCTCGGCGTCGTAGGTCCCGGCGCCGCGCAGGTGCGTCGAGTGGGCCAGCGTGCCCCAGTGCACGTGCCGGAAGCGGTCCCACTGCTTCACGAAGTAGTCGCGGCAGTGGTAGCCGATCTCGAGGATCTCCGGGTGGCTGGTGGAGATCTGCGTGATGTGCGGGGCGTAGAGGACCACCTCGCCGCCGTCCGCGACGACGGGCTCGAGCTTGTAGAAGCCCTTCGCGCCGGTCCAGATGTCGTCGTACATCCGCGGGACGACGGAGACCACCCGCGCGACGGGGGCGTCGAGGCGGTGGACGTGCGTCGCGGCGCAGACCTGCGCGGCGCTGGCCCAGGACGCCACCGTGTCGCCGAAGGAGACCGAGTGCAGCCGGTCGGTGCCGGACTCCCCGACGACGCAGAGGGCCAGCTTCTCGGCGGGCACGAGGGCGGCGCCCTCGTCGATGAGGGCGCGCACCGGCGTCACCTCCGTCGTCCCGATGATCTCGGCCGACGTGATGAGCGCGCCGATCCAGTGGGAGACGTCGATGATCTGCTGGCCGGCGACACCGGGGAAGAAGTACTTGTTGCCGCCGGACATCCCGACGACCTCGTGCGGCAGGACGGGCCCGACGACGAGGGCGACGTCGTGCTCGACGACGGCCCGGTTGAGCAGCACGGGGACGTCCATCGCGAGCCGGCCCTCCGAGAGCTCGGCGAGCCGCGCGGCGGGGATGGTGCCCAGGTCGGCGAAGGTCGACGGCTCCCACCACGCGTGGTTGACGACCGTGAGCCCGGGGTAGGTCTCGTCGAGCCGGCCGACGGCGTACCCGAGGTGCGCCGCGAGGGCCTCCTCGCTCATCGGCTGGTGCGTGCCGAGCGCGACGAGCACGGTCATCCGGCTCGCCCGGCCGTGCAGCGCCGTGTGCACGGCGCGCAGCAGGAGCGGCAGCGGGCAGGTGCGGGTGCCGTCCGGCACGAGGACGCACACGCTGCGGCCGTCGAGGTCGGCCCCCGCGAGCTGCTCGACGACGAAGGCGGTGACCTCCGCGTCGTCCAGCACCGCGTGCTCGTCCCCGAGGCGGGTCGCCCGGGCCGCCGCCTCGGCCGTCGTCGTCGTCGCCGTCGTCGTCACGGCGTCACTGTCTGCTCGTCCGCGTGGGCTGGCAAGGCACCCGGGCAACTCGTGGCAACTCGTGGCCGGGCGCCACGACGGTCCGCAGCATGACGGCATGACTCTGGCGAACCCCGACCGGCTGCTGCCCGCGGACCCGGGCACCCGAGACGTGGCGCGCCGCCTCTACGCGGCCACGGCCGCGCTGCCGATCATCTCCCCGCACGGGCACGTCCCGGCGCAGTGGCTGGCGCAGGACACGCCCTTCGCGGACCCGACGTCCCTGCTCGTCTCGCCGGACCACTACGTGTTCCGGCTCCTCCACGCGCAGGGCGTGCCGCTGGAGGCCCTCGGCGTCGGCGGCACCCCGCTCGACGCCGACGGCTCGCGGCGGGCGTGGCGCCTGCTCTGCGAGCACTGGACCGCGTTCCGCGGCACGCCGAGCCGGTTCTGGCTCGACAGCGTCCTGCACGACGTCTTCGGCGTGACGCAGCGGCCGTCGCCGGCGACGGCCGACGCCCTCTACGACGCGATCGCCGAGGCCCTCGCCGAGCCCGCCTTCCGGCCGCGGGCGCTGGCGGCCCGCTTCGGGATCGAGGTGCTCGCGACGACCGACGACCCGGCCGACGGCCTCGAGCACGACCGCACGGTGCGGGACGACCCGTCCGTGGGGACCCGTGTCCTGCCGACGTTCCGCCCCGACCGTTACCTCGAGCCCGCGCACCCGGACTTCGCCGAGCTCGTCAAGGCCCTCGGGGACGCCGCGGACGTCGACACGTCGGGCTACCCGGGCTACCTCGCCGCGCTCGAGGAGCGGCGCCGCTACTTCAAGGCGCACGGCGGCGTCTCGACCGACCACAGCCACGCCGACGCGGTGACCCTCAGCCTCTCCGCGAGCGAGGCGTCCCGGATCTACGCCGCCGCGCTGACCGGCGACGCCACGGCGGCCGAGGCGACGGCGTTCCGCCGGCACATGCTCGTCGAGACCGCCCGGATGGCCACCGAGGACGGCCTCGTCATGACGCTGCACCCGGGCGTCCACCGCAACCACCACGTCCCGACCAGCCGGCGCTTCGGCCCCGACACCGGGCACGACATCCCCGTCGCGGTGGAGTGGACCCGCGCGCTGCAGCCGCTCCTCGAACGCTACGGGACGGCCGAGGGCTTCCACCTCGTGCTCTTCACGGTGGACGAGACGACCTTCTCCCGCGAGATCGCCCCCCTGGCGGGCTTCTACCCCAGCGTCTACGCCGGTGCGCCGTGGTGGTTCCTCGACGCCCCCGACGCCGTGACCCGGTTCCGGGCGGCGGTGACGGAGACCGCGGGCTTCTACCGGACGTCCGGCTTCATCGACGACACGCGGGCCTTCATGTCGATCCCGGCCCGGCACGACATGTCCCGGCGGCTCGACGCAGGCTTCCTGGCCCGGCTCGTCGTCGAGCACCGGCTCGACGAGGACGAGGCGCTGGAGACGGCCGTCGACCTCGTGACGACGGTCCCGCGCACGGCCTTCAAGCTGTGAGCGCCTCCGCCGCAACGGGTCTGCGCCTGTCCCGCGCCACCCACGGGCGTCCCGC
>JBQGCR010000701.1:0-4790 GCA_052038585.1 Kineosporiaceae bacterium | reverse complement strand
AGGTCGACGACCTCGGTGCGGGTGACGCCGGCCTCGCGGGCGGCCTCGAGCGCCTCGAGGTCGTTGTCGACGCACGTGACGTCCTTGCCGTCCCGCGAGACGAGGAACGAGGAGATGATGCCCGGGCCCGAGCCGACGTCGAGCACCCGCGGGCCGCCGCGCCGGGCCGCCTGGTAGATCGCTGCGGCGGTGTTGTTGGGCCGCTCCGGGTCGAGGCGGTAGACGTACTTGGGCACGGGGGTCCTTCGCGGATCAGGGGGTGGTGGCCGGTGCAGGCGCCCCATCGTGACGGCTGGCGGCCCAGGAGGCCAGCAGATCCGCGAACTGCCGCCCGTGCGCGTGCCAGTCGAAGTGCTCCAGCGCCGCGCGGCGGCCGGCCGCGCCGAGACCGGTGCGGCGCCCGTCGTCCGCCTGGAGCGCGAGCACGGCGTCGGCCGCGGCGCGCGGGTCCTCGAAGGGGACGACGACGCCGCACCCGTGCCGCTCGACGAGCTCGACGGACACCGGGTTGGGCGTCGTCACGACCGGCACGCCGAGGGCCATGTACTCCATCGCCTTCGTCGGCCGGCTGTGCGCGTAGTTCGGCTCGTCGTGCAGCAGCGAGAGCCCGGCCGTCGCCCCGGCGACCAGGCGCAGCGCCTCGCTGTTCGCCACGAACCCGCGGTGGCGGACCCAGCCCGCCGCGTGCGCCCGGGCGACCTGCTCGGCGCAGTCCGGGTCGGCCGGGCCGACGAGCTCGACGGTCAGGCGGTCGTGGACGAGCCGCCCGAGCTCGACGAGGTCGAGGGCGCCGCGGGGTCGCGTCAGCCGGCCGAGGTAGACGACCCGGTCGCGCCCGGCCGTCGGCGGCTCCTCCTGCGGGACGAAGACGGTGTTCGGCACGACGGGGTGCGCCGCGGCGAAGCGGTCGGCGTAGGCGTCCTCGGCGAGGAGCAGGTGCACCCGGCGCTCCGCGGCGGACTCCAGGGCGCTCACCCCGAGGGCCACGGGGCGGCGCAGCGGCGCGGGCAGCCAGTCGCGCATGCCGAGGGCCGCGGCGGTGTCCTCGTGGACGTCCCAGACGCGGGCCGGCCCGCTCACCCCCGCGAGGGCGAGGAGCAGCTCGGGGTCGTGGACGAGGACGACGTCGGTGACCGGTGCCTCGGCCCGGACCAGGGCCCGGGCGGCCCGCACCGCGGCGAGCCGGCGGCGCCCGCGGGCCCGTGGCAGGTCGACGCCGCGCACGCCCGGCGGCGGCGTCCGCCCGTAGGCGGCGAAGGGGGCCGCGTAGGTGACCTGGAAGCCGGCGTCGAGCAGGGAGACGAGCTGGCGGTGCCGGATCCGGGCGTCCTCGGGGTCGTGGACGACGGTCACGACGAGCACGCGGGTGCGGGCCGGCGGGGCCGCCGTCATCCGACCGACGCCTCGTAGGCGGCGACGACGTCCGGCGTCGGCCCGTCCATCCGCAGCTCGCCCCGGTGGATCCAGATCGACCGGTCGCAGGTGTCGAGCACCGACTTCATCGCGTGGCTCACGAGGAAGACGGTGCCCGCCTCGGCGCGCAGCTCCTTGATGCGCTTCTCGCTGCGCAGCTGGAACGCCTTGTCGCCCACCGCGAGGGCCTCGTCGATGAGCAGCACCCGGTGCGAGACGGCCGCCGCGATGGAGAACCGCAGCCGGGCCTGCATGCCGCTGGAGTACGTGCGCATCGGCAGGTCGACGAAGTCGCCGATGTCGGCGAAGTCGACGATCTCGTCGTAGCGCGCCCGGATCTCGGCCGGGGACAGCCCGAGCGCGAGCCCGCCGAGGACGACGTTGCGCTCGCCGGACAGCTCGTTGATCATGGCGGCGTTGACGCCGAGGAGCGTGGGGTCGGAGTCGGCGTAGATCGCGCCGCGGTCCGGCGGGACGAGCCCGGCGATGGCGCGCAGCAGCGTGCTCTTGCCCGAGCCGTTGTGGCCGATGACGCCGATGGCCTCGCCCTCGTACGCGGTGAACGAGACCCCGCGCAGGGCGTGGACCTCGCGGGCCCGGCGCAGCGCGGGTCCGCGCTTGAGGAGCCGGCCCGCTCGCTGGCCGGCCTTCTGGCGCTTGCCCGTCGCCCACACCCGGTAGGTCACGTGGAGGTCGTCGACGACCACGGTGGGCCGTCGGGCGTCCCCGCCGCCGGCGGTGCTCGACGGCGTGCTCGTCGTGCCGGTCGTCTCACTCACGGCCGTACTCCTCCTCGGCGCGCCAGAAGAACACGAAGCCGACCAGCACGAGCCCGACCGCCCACACGATCCCGTGCAGCCACATGCCGACCGGGTCGTAGTCGGTGCCGACGACGTCCTCGACCGGTCCGAGCAGGGCGACCCGGGTGAGCTTGATGTAGGTGTAGACCGGGTTGAGCTCGAGCACGGTGAGCAGCGTCGCGTGGTTGCCCGCGACGTTGGGGATCGACACGAAGATGCCGGACAGGTAGAAGAACAGCCGGTTGACGAACGGGATGAGCTGGGCGACGTCGCGCAGGTGGATCGTCACGCGCGCGGCGACGAACGCGACGCCGACGTTGAAGACGGTGTACAGCAGGAGGATCGGCACGAGCAGCAGCCACGAGAGCCGGGGCGTGATCCCGAAGGGCAGCACGATGACGAGCAGGGCGACGACCATCGCGCCGAGGCCGAACATCTGCTTGAGCACCAGCGAGATCGGGAGCACCGCGCGCGGGAAGTGCAGCGTCGTCACCAGGCCCTGGTTGCCGACGATCGCCCGCGAGCCCTCGGTGAGGCAGCCGGCGAAGAACTGGAAGAGGAAGACGCCGCTGACGAGGTACGGGACGAAGTCGGCCGGCCGGGAGGCGCTGTAGAGGATGTAGCCGAAGATCACGCCGTAGACCGCCGCGTTGAGCAGCGGCTGGAGGATGACCCACAGCAGGCCCAGCCGGTCCCGCTCGTTCTCGGACCGGAAGCGGCTGTAGGCGAGCTCGTAGGCGAACCACCGGCGCTGCCACAGGTCGCGCAGGTACTGCCGGATCGGGGGCCGCCCGCCCAGCCGGCGCAGGCCGTGGGCCTGCGCGGGTCCCGGGGGTCGAGTGCTCACAGCTGCTCCACGTGGGCGTCCCGCGGCACCACGCCGCGGGTGTCGAAGACGAGGGTGCTCGCGCGTGCGACCCGCCCGAGGTCGTACGACGAGTGCGGCTGGACGAGGACGACGACGTCGGCCGCGGCGAGGGCCGCGTCGAGGTCGGGGACGCGCTCGAGCGGTCCGGTCGGCAGGTCCCACGTGCGCACGTGCGGGTCGTGGAACGACAGGCGGGCGCCCTTGCCGGCGAGCTGCGCCGCGAGCGGGACGGCGGGGCTCTCGCGCTGGTCGCTGATGTCGGGCTTGTACGTCACGCCGAGGAGGAGGACGTCGGCGCCGTTGAGCGCGCGGCCGCGGTCGTTGAGCAGGTCCTGCACCCGCCGCGTCACGTACGCGGGCATCGACTCGTTGATCTCCTGCGCGAGCTCGACGAGCCGGAACGGGTAGCCGAGCCGCTCGCGCACCCGGAACGACAGGTAGTTCGGGTCGATCGGGATGCAGTGCCCGCCGACGCCCGGGCCGGGGTAGAACGACTGGAAGCCGAACGGCTTGCTCGACGCGGCGTCGATGACGTCCCACAGGTCGATGCCGAGCTCCTTGCAGAACCGCGCCATCTCGTTGACCAGGGCGATGTTGACGTGCCGGTAGGTGTTCTCGAGGAGCTTGGCCATCTCGGCCTCGCGCGTGCCCTTGGCGCGGACCACCTCGTTGACGAGCTTGCCGTAGAAGGCGGCCGCGCGCTCGGTGCAGGCCGGGGTGACCCCGCCGACGACCTTGGGCGTGTTGCGGAACCCGAAGCGGGCGTTGCCCGGGTCGATCCGCTCGGGGGAGAAGGCGAGGAAGAGGTCCTGCCCGACGCGCAGCCCCGTCGCCTCGAGCGCGGGCTGGAGGACCTCCTCGGTCGTGCCCGGGTACGTCGTCGACTCCAGGACGACGAGGGTGCCGGCGCGCACGTGGGCCGCGACGGTCGCCGTCGCCGCCTCGACGGCGCCCAGGTCGGGGCCGCCGGAGGGGGACAGCGGCGTCGGGACGCAGATGACGACGGTCGCGGCGCCGGCGACGACGGCGGCGTCCGTCGTCGGGGTGAAGCCGGCGGCGAGCATGGCCGCGACGTCGTCGTCGGCGAGGTCGTCGACGTGCGAGCGGCCGGCGGCGAGGCCGTCGACGACGGCCTGCGAGGCGTCGAGCCCGGCGACGGACAGCCCCGCGCGGCAGGCCTCCTGGGCCAGCGGCAGCCCGACGTAGCCGAGGCCGACGACGACGAGGTCGGGCGCCTCGTCGGGCGGCTGTCCCTGCGTCACGTGGCTGCGTGTCCCTTCCGCTGTCGCCGTCCGGGGCCGGGCCGGCGGGGTGTCTCCCGACCCGCGATTGTGTCACGGCGCGCCGCCCGGACCGTCCGGACGCGCTCCCCGGTGACGTTCTTCACCATTCCGGTCCACTTCCCGCACCGCCCCTCGCCCCGGGTGCGGGCAGGACACGCCGGGCGGCGCCCGGGTGCGGGCACTTCGGCAGGACACGCCGGCGGCGAGTCCTGCGGAACCGCCCGCACCCGGGGGCGGGCGGGCGGGGCGGGGGGAGGGGACCGGGCGCGGGTAGGGTCGGACGCCGTGAGCCTGAGGACCCGTGTGCGCCGGCTCGTCACGGCGGCACCCGGGTGAGGGCCGGTCCTGCGCGTCGGCGAGGCGCTCGTCTCGCTGGCGACGATCGTCCGGGCGGACGCCTTCGACGCCGCGTGGTACGCCGAGCAG
>JBQGCR010000700.1:0-7116 GCA_052038585.1 Kineosporiaceae bacterium | reverse complement strand
GAGCCACCCGGACCACCTGGCCGCCGGCGAGGCCGCCGTCCGCGCCGTCTACCCGGCGGCGCGCAACCCGTTCGCCTACCCCGAGCTGCTCTCCGACGAGGGCCTCGAGCCGTGGGTCGTCAAGGAGCTGTGGCTCATGGCCGACCCGGCGGCCGAGCACGTCGTCGACATCACCGACCGCTTCGGGCGCAAGCTCGCCGCCCTCCACGAGCACCGCAGCCAGACCTCGCACATGGACGATCTCGAGTCGATGCTCCGTTCGTGGGGCACCGGCCTCGCCAAGGCCGCCGGGCTGCCCGACGGCCGCCTCGCCGAGGTGTTCCGGATCGTCCAGACGGGCTGAGCGCGGCGTCGGTGCCGGACTCGTCGTCAGGGCACGCCGTGCACCGCCGGAGCACCGCAGACCACGCACGTCCGCTCGCGACGCGAGCAGGCCGGGCACCGGCGGAAGGCGCTGTTCGTCAGCTCGGCGCACGAGCGGCAGGCGCGGGCGACCAGGGTGAGCGGCCCGGGCGGGTGGTGCCGGTGGCACGCGGGCGGGTGGTCCGGCCCGGCGGCGAGGGCGACGACGACGAGCGGCACCTCCGGGACCACCTCGCGGACGAGCTGCTCGGCGTCGGCGGTCATCCGTCGGACCTCCACACGCACGGCGTTCGCCGTGTCGTCCGGTCCCCAGGACACGAGCTCGACCCCGGCCGAGGCGAGGCTCTCCCGGCTCGTCGCGAGCCGCGAGCCGGCCGCCGTCAGCCGCCGCCGGCTGTACGCCGCAGGGCGCAGCCGCACCGGCACCGGGCACGCGTCGAGCAGCGCGCGGGACGCCGGGGCCGGCTCGCCGGCGAGGAGCACGACGACCGCCGGCCCGTCGACGTACATCCCGGCGTAGGCGGGGTCGTCCTGCAGGGGCAGCAGGTCCTGCGCCGCCCGGGCCGCACGCCCCTCCGCGGCGTCCGCCCCACCCTGCCCTGCGGCCACGCCTCGACGGTAGACCAGGACGTGCGGAGTCGGCGTCAGGTCCAGAGGACGGCGATGACGACGTTGAGGACGGCCAGGCCGCCGATCGCGTGGAAGACGCCGGCCGGGACGGACTCGGCGCCGCGCCTGCGGTTGACCCAGGCGAGGACGGCGACGACGAGGGCGACGACGAGCTTCACTCCGATCTTCGCGTTGTCCACCTCCTCGGCCTCCTCGTCCCCCAGGGCACCGGAGGAGAGGAGGCCGACGAGCGCGACGCCGGTGACGAGCTGGGTCAGGGCACCGTGCACCATGCCGGGCAGGACCCGCGGGTGGCGGACCGTCGCGAGCCACGAGCCGACGATCGCGGCCATGCCGAGCAGGTGGAGGACGACGAGGAGCCCGTAGACGATGTCCATGCGGGCATCGTACGAAGCCGGGAGCCTCAGCGCGGCAGGCGCACCCGAACGAGCTGGCCCTGCGTGCCCGAGATGCTCAGGTTGGTCACGTAGGCCGTCCGGTCGTCGGTGACGACGACGCCGCCGGGTGCGGCGAGCGCGTCGGTGACGAGGGTCTTGGCCCCGCCCTTCGAGACCCGCCACAGCGCGCCGGGCGAGGTCTGGTCGAGCAGCGAGCGCGTCGCGATCTCGAGGACGAGAAGCCGGCCCCGGCTGTCGAAGGCCAGGTCGATGATGTTCGTGAACCCGCTCGCGTACACCGTCGGCGCCTGCCCCGGGACGACCCGCCAGACGCTCGCCGCCCCGACGGGGAACGGGAAGCCGGTGAGCTGGCCGACGTACCAGGCGCCGTCCGGGCCGCGGACGACGGAGTTCGGCACGGCCTGCATCGGGATCTTCGTGCCGGGCGGCAGCCCGAGGAACGGCGGGGCGTCCACGAGCGTCGCCCGGAACACCGCGGCGAGGGAGATGTTCCGGTTCTTGTCGAGGACGAGCAGGTCGTTGCCGCCGGCGTCCGCGACGGCGACGGAGCCGTCCGGCCCGCCGGCGATCGCGTACGGGTTGGAGTCGACGGACGAGCCGGGGTCCGCGGCGTCGGGGTTGTTCCGCGCCTCGTAGGCCGCGACGTCCTTCTCGACGGTGAAGGTCTTGCCGCCCAACGGGAACGCCACGAGCCGGCCCATGACGCCGACCGCCGGGGCGGGCAGCGTCGCGGCGCGCCGGCGCGGGTCGCCGCCGAGGTTGACGACGCCGACGGCGTGCCCGTCGTGCCGCAGCACGAGGTCGGAGACGCCGGTCGCCTGGTCGCCGGACTCCCCTGCCACGGAGGGCAGGCCGGTGACGACGCGCCGGGCGACGCCGTCCTTGAAGCGCGTCACGGCCCCCGTGGTGCCGTAGCAGAACGTCTCGACCTCCCCGCTCTCCGGGTTCACCGTGTCCTTGCACGGCGCCGACGACGGGTCGACCGCCCCGCGGCCGGCCTCGGCGACGTAGACGGTGCCGCCCTTGGCGACCATGTGCCGCGGGTTGGCCAGGCCGGTCGCGACGACGGTGACGGTCGCCCCGCCCCCGGTCGCGGCTGCCGGGCCGGCCTGCACGGCAAGGCCGGTGGGGACGAGGACGATCGCCGCGACGGCGGCGAGCGAGCGGGTGGACGCGCGCATGACGGACCTCTTCGGACGCAGGGAACCCCGGTTGGCCGACGACCGTACTCGCGAGGTGCACAGATCAGCACCCCAATCCAGGGGGGTACGAGCGCTACTCACAGTGCCCGGACGAGCCCGTCGACGAGCCGGTCGAAGCTGCGGTCGACGTCCCGCGGCAGCCCGAAGCCGCCGGCCGCCTCGAGCGCGACGAAGCCGTGCAGCGTGGCCCGCAGCACCCGCGTCGCGTCGACGAGGTCGTCGCCGTCGTGGCCGAGGCCGCGCAGCACGGCGAAGACGACGTCGGTGACCCCGTCCGCCGCGGCGACGTGCTCCGGGCGCCGCGGGTCCGGCGCCCGCAGCGTCGTCGGGTACAGCCCCGGACGGCGGCGGGCGAAGTCGCGGTAGGCGTGGGCGAGCGCCGCGACGGCCTGCGGCCCGGACCGGCCGATCGCGCTGTCCGCCAACGCCGTCCGCAGCTCGCCGAGGGCGAGGACGGCGAGCGCGGCGTGCAGGTCGTCCGCGCCGCGCACGTGCTTGTACAGGCTCGGCAGCCGCACGCCGAGGCGCTCGGCGAGGGCGGCGAGGGTGAGCTGGTCCAGGCCCCGCTCGTCGGCGAGCGCGGCGGCGCCGGCGACGACGGCGCCCCGGGACAGGCCGGCCCTAGGCACCCAGCGTCTCCCGGGCGAAGGCGACGACCTCGGGGGTGACGACGTCGGGCCGCTCGGCGTGCGGGTAGTGCCCGGCGCCGTCGACGAGGACGAGCCGCGCGGAGAGGATCGCGGCGATCTCCCGCGCCTCCTGCGCGGCGTCCTTCCAGTCCGGGTCCGCCGTGCCCATGACGACGAGGACGGGGCACCGGACCTCGCCGAGGCGGGCCCCGACGGGCGCGTGCGAGGTGCGCGTCGTCGCCTGCACCGCCCGCCACGCCCCGGGCCGGGTCAGCGCCGCCCGCGCCGCCGCCTGGTACTCGCGCAGGTCGTCCGGGCGCCGTCCGGGGAAGAGCCGGCGTTGCCACCACGCCCAGAACGCCGGGCCCCACGGCCGGGCGAGCGCGAGGTCCCGGCCGAGCCGCGCGGCGAGCGGCAGGTCCCCGCCGCGGACGAACGGTCCGGTGAGCGCGATGCCGGCGACGAGCCCGGGCCGGTCGGCCGCGACGTACGCCGCGGCGGCCGCCCCCATCGAGCTGCCGAGCAGGAGCGCCCGTCCCCCGGTGGGGGCGAGCGCCTCGACGAGGGCGACGACGTCACCCGCGGCCGCGACGTCGTCGTGCGCCGTGAACGTCGTGTCGCTCTCCCCGTGGCCGCGCAGGTCCATGGTCGCGACGCGGAAGCCCGCCGTGAGGAGCGCCGGCACGGTGAAGCGCCAGGTGGCCCGCACGTCGACCATGCCGGGGACGGCGACGACGAGCGGTGCGTCGTCGGGGCCGCTGACGTCGTAGGCGATCCGGCCCTCGGGCCGGGCGAGGAAGCGCGTCGCGGGAGCTGAGGTGGTGGTCATGCCGGTAAAGCTAATAGTATTAGCCGCACGGCGTCAAGGGTTAGCCGTGAGGGCTGCGGCGCCGAAGGAGACCCGGAAGCGGGCGCACCACACGGACACGCTGCGCAGCCGGTCCAGGTCCACCTCCGCGGGGATCTCGTAGTTCTGGTCGCCCCGATTCCCGGCGAGCTCCCCGAGGTCGACGTGGTCCCCGTCGTCGAAGACGAACCACCCGCGCCGGCCGGTCAGGACCGGCGCGTCGGACAGCCAGACCCGCAGGTCCGGACCGTTGGAGGTCTCCAGGCCCTCGATCCGCAGCACCCGGCGGCCGTCGGCCAGCCCGAGCACGCGCACGGTCCCCGTCGTGCCGTGCTCGTGGCTGACGAACGTCCCCGTCGCGAGCACGTCCGGGGCGTCGGCCGTGCCGGCGGCAGGGGCCGCCGAGGACGCCGCCGGCGCGGGGGCCGGCACGGACGCCGGCGGGATCGGCTGCGCGACCACCTCGTCGGTGACGAGGGTCCACGGCTCGAAGAGGGCCAGGCCGGCCGCCAGCGCCACCGTCGCGACGCACGCGAGAAGGGTCCGTCGTGGGCTCATGACGACGACGGTAGGCGCGCGCCGGGACCGCAGATCTGACGAGACGGTGACGTCACGGCCCCGAAGGGCCTACCCGCCGAGCCGGGCCTGGAGCGCCCGGATCGCCTCCCCCCGGCCGCCCGAGGAGAGCAGCCCCGGCCCGAGCGGGCCCGAGCGGTCGGTCCCGACCGCCGGCAGCCGGCGCAGCACCTCCCGGACCGGCTCCGACGCAGCCGCGAGCTGCCAGGTGAGCTCCTCCTCGACCGCCCCCGGCCGGTCCGGGCGGGACAGCCGGACGGCCTCGACGGCCCACGCCGCCGCCCCGAGCGCGTGAGCGCCCATGTGGCTGACCGCGACCGCCTGCCCGGCCGAGCGGGCCGCCGCCGCGGCCGCCGGGTCCCTCACCTCGCCGGACCCCACGCCGCCGGCGAGGCGCCGCCGGATCTCGTCGGCGGTGCCGAGCTCGCCGCGGGCGTACGCGCGGGCCCGCTCGACGAGCCGCCGCGGGCGGTCATCACCGGGCGCCGCCGCCTCGAACAGCCCGAGCACGTGCCCGGCGCAGTCGGCGGCCCAGCCGGCGAGGAGGCGCCGGTCGGCCTCGCTCAGCGTCTGCGGGGACGGCACACCGGGCCTCAGAGCAGCCGGCGGTCGGCCGCCCACCGCGTGAGCTCGTGCCGGCTCGACAGCTGGAGCTTGCGCAGCACCGCCGAGACGTGGGTCTCGACGGGCTTCACCGCGATGAACAGCTCGCGCGCGACCTCCTTGTAGGCGTAGCCGCGCGCGATGAGCCGCATGACCTCGCGCTCGCGGGCCGAGAGCCGGTCGAGCTCGTCCTCGACGCCGGCCACCTCGCCCGCCGCCCCGAACGCGTCGAGCACGAAGCCGGCCAGCCGCGGGGAGAAGACGGCGTCCCCGTCGGCGACCCGTGCGACGGCGGCCGCGAGGTCCCGCCCGCTGATCGACTTGGTGACGTAACCCCGTGCGCCGGAACGGATGACGGCGATGACGTCCTCGGCGGCGTCGCTCACCGACAGCGCGAGGAAGCGCACCGGCGGCTCCCCCGTCGCCGCGTCGGGCGCGAGCAGCGCCGCGCAGCGGCGCAGGACGTCGCGGCCGCCGGGGGCGACGGTGCCGCCGGGCAGGTGCACGTCGAGCAGGACGACGTCGGGCCGGGTCGCGGTGACGACGGCGACGGCCTCGTCGACGTCACCCGCCTCGCCCACCACCTCGACGTCGCCGACCTCGGCGAGCTCGGCCCGCACGCCCGTGCGGAACATCCGGTGGTCGTCGACGAGGACGATGCGGGTCGTCACGCCGTGACCTCCGGCGGGAGGGCGAGCCGGATCTCGGTGCCCTCGCCGGGCGTCGTCAGCACCCGCGCCGAGCCGCCGTGCCGCTCCATCCGCCCGACGACCGACTCGCGCAGGCCCGACCGGTGCGCCGGCACCGCGGCGGGGTCGAACCCCGGCCCGCGGTCGCGGACGAACGCCTCGACCCCGTCCGGGCCGGCCTCGACGTAGACGTCGACGCGACCCCCGGCGTGCCGCGCGGCGTTCGCGACGGCCTCGCGCAGCGCGGCGACGAGGGCGCCCGTGCGGTCGTCGACGGGCACGTCGCCGACGGTGACGACCTCGACGACGGCGCCGTGGAGGTCCTCGGCGTCGGCGGCGACCTCGGCGACGGCGGCCGCGAGGGTCCGCGCCTGGGACGGCGGCGCGCCGTAGAGCCACGCGCGCAGGTCCCGCTCCTGCGCGCGGGCCAGCCGGGCGACCTCGCCGGCGTCGTCGCTGCGCCGCTGGATCAGGGCGAGCGTCTGCAGCACCGAGTCGTGCAGGTGCGCGGCGACGTCGGCCCGCGCCGCCTCGCGGATCCGGGCCGTCCGCTCGGCGTCGAGGTCGCGCCACAGCCGCACGCCCCACGGCGCGAGGACGAGGCCGACGCCGCCGAGCACGGCGACGGCGGACAGCACCGAGGTGCCGAGCGGGCCGGTGAAGTCCGCTCCCTGGAGCACGCCGAGCAGGACGCCGACGACGACGAGGACCACCCCGCCCGCCACGCGCAGCAGGGCCGCCCGGGTGCGGACGCCCGTGCGCTCGGCCAGGCGCGCCCGGTCGACCGCGTCGAGCTGGGAGAAGGCGAGGACGACGCCGGCACCGACGACGACGACGGGGACGACGACCTGCGGCCGCACCGGCCAGCCCTGCCGGACGGCGAGCGCGTAGAGCCCGACGAGCAGGAGCGCGAGGCCGAGCACCGCGTCGCGGGGCACCGCGCGCCACGGCGCGTGGACGGTCGCGACGGCCTCGCCGAGGGTGGCCGGGCCGGTGCCCGCGCCGGTGGGCGAGGCGCCCGGCGCGCTCGGCACGTCGGCGCCGTCCGCGGGCACGAAGGCCCACAGGAACAGGTAGAGCGCGGCCCCGGCGCCGCCGGCGAGCAGCAGCGCGAGGACGCCGATGCGCACGACCCGCACCGGGACACCGAGGTGGGCCGACAGCCCTGCGGCGACGCCG
>JBQGCR010000699.1:0-2642 GCA_052038585.1 Kineosporiaceae bacterium | reverse complement strand
CCCGGCCCGGCGTCCGTACGGTGGGTGACCGGCGCGTCGCACGTCGTCGAGGCGCGTGACGGTGCGTGTTGATCGACGCTGCCCGAGGCGTCACCATGGCCCCGTGACCAGGGCCCGAGCACGCGGCGCGACGGTGCTCGCCGCGGCTGTCGTGGCGGCGGGCGTCCTCGCCGGCTGCTCGAGCGACGGCGGGCACCTGTGCTCCGTCGGCTCCCGCCAGGTCGACGCCGGGGACCTCACGGCCGCCGCCGCGACCTTCGCCGCGGCTCGGGAGGCCGGTGCCACGCAGTGCGCGGAGCGGGGTCGCGACGCCGTCGTCTCCGCCCACGGCGAGGCGTACGCCGCCTACCTCGACGGGCTGGCGGCCGAGACGGACGGCGACGAGCTCGCCGCCGCGGCGCACTTCCGGGACGCGCTCCGCCACGACGCGTCGTACACCGACGCGCGGGCGGCCCTGCGGCGCACCACGCCACGGCTCGTCGCCGCGACGTCGCCCGCCGGCGTCGCGGCACCCCGCCCGGTCGTCGCCGCGCCGGAGGCGACCGACTGGGACAGCCTGCTCCTCGGCCTCTTCGTCGGGCTGGCGGCGGCGGGCGCGCTCGTCGTCGGCCGGCTCGTCGGGGCGGCCGGCCGGCAGGCCCCCGCCGTCCGCGGCCCGAAGGCCGTTGCGGCGCACCCCGTCCCGCGGCCGGTCGTCCCGCTGGGCCCGGAGCGGCGGACCGACCTGCGGCCCTGGCTCAAGACCCCACCCGCGCCGCGCCGTCCGGTGCCGGTGACGGCGGGGCACGCCGTCGTGGCACCCGTCGCCGCGCCACGGACCCCGACGACGCCGCTGGGCGGCCGGGTGCCGTCCCTCGTCCGGCTGCCCGACGCGGGAACCCTCGTCGTCGTCTGGTGCGCCCACCGCGACGACGACCCCGCCCGCACCCCGGGCCGGCTCCTCGTGCGCCGCAGCGACGCGCCCCCGGCGACGCTCGACACGACGCGGCTGGGGGAGTGGCTCGACACCCTGACGAGCACGGACGCCGTCCGCTTCTTCGACAGCGGCCCCGCCTGGCTCAGCGCCCGCGACCTCAGCCTCCCTGCCGCGCAACGGGTGCTGTGCGAGCACGTCGACTGCTGGCGCGCGCTGTGCGCCCACCCGGACGACGACGCCCCGAGCCTCGGCCTCGTGCCGGTCACCGGTTCGGTGCTCGGGACCGCGGGCTACGCCGCGGCCTCGGGCCGCCCGTCGATCGTGCCGTCCGACTTCGGCCTGCTCACCGTCGCCGTCGGCGTCGTCACCCAGGACGCCGGCCTCGTCGCCGACGGCGTCCACCCGACCCAGCCCGTCCGCCTCACCGTCGCCGCCCGGGCGATGATCCACGCGGCCCTGTCGTCCAGGGTCTGATCACGGCCGTAGCGAGCATGACCACGGTCGTGGAGTGCATGATCACGTCCCTGAAGTGCATGATCACGCGGAGGTGGGGGCGGGGTCGGGGGTGGAGGCGGGGGTGCAGGTGGGGGTGGGGCAGAGGATCTGCACCGGGGTGCGCTCAGTGCCGCCGTCGGTCTCGACGCACCGGAGCACCTGGGTCAGGGGCCGCCCGCAGAGCGGGCACGGGCCGACGGACAGGAACTGGAGCCATTCCCCGCGATGGAGCACGGGGTGATCCTGCCGCTTACACGCGCCAGTTGTCGGGTGAACGGGCGAGCTCGGGTCCACGTCACACCTCCGGTCACCCGGTCAGCCGAGGAACACGTCGCACTCTTCCCGTACGAACGCCGCCAAGCGGGAATCGGCTGCGGCGTACCGGGATGCGCCGACCGCCGAGCGCAGTGCCGACCGCTGGGACGCCGACGGGTCCCAGCCGGCGGCCGCGAGGTCGGCGCGCAGGGTGGCGGCCCGGTCGGCGAGGACCTGCACGTCGTCCCGGACCTCGCCGGGGGCGATCGGCTCGAGGTCGGTCGTCGCGGTCACAGCGAGGTCGGCGTACTGCCGCCACGACACGGCGTCGCCGCCGGCGGCGAGGAGCTGGTCCAGCCGCGTGCCGTCGAGGCTGCCGGCCCGGGCGGCCACCGCGTCGCAGAAGTCCCCGGCGGCGAGGTCGCCGCCGTCCCCGAAGGGCCCGCCCGCGGTGTCGTCCCCGGAGCCGAAGCCGCCGCCGGACCCGCCGTCGTCCCCGGACCCGCCCGACCCGCCCGACCCGCCGGACCCGGCCGACCCGCCGCCGTCCCCGGACGTCGTCGCGCCGCGGCCGGTCGCGGGGGACGACGTCGGCGGGGGAGTCGGCGTGCTGCTCGCGGTGCCCGTCACGGTGCCCGGCGGGGACGTGGTCGTCGTGCCGTCCGTCGTCCCCGGCGCCGTCCCGGCCGCCCGTGGCGTCTCGTCGGAGGAGGAGCAACCCGTGACGAGAGCGGCGGCGACGGCGGCGGCGAGCGTGGCCGTCCTCACGCGGTGCGACGACGGGCGGGTCAGCGCGGCGTTCATGGACGACATGGTGACGCATCGCGAGCGCCGTGGACGATCTCTTCGGCGAGCCGCCACCCAGCAGGTCCGTCACCTCACCGAGCGTGACCGCCGCTAGTTGCGGGCGTTCTCCCGCTGGCGGCGCTTGGCCTCCTCGATGAGCTGCTGCTTCTTGGCGACCTGGTCCTCGCAC
>JBQGCR010000698.1:0-6465 GCA_052038585.1 Kineosporiaceae bacterium | reverse complement strand
GGACCCGCGCGGAGCCGGGAGCGCGTCCGGCTCATGGCGCAGGCCTACCGTGACGCGGCCCTCGCGAGCCCGGCGCTCTACGGGCTGATGTTCGGCCGTCCGGTGCTCGAGTTCACCCCGGACGCGCGGGCGCGTGAGGTCGCCGAGGCCGCCTTCGCGCCGCTCCTCGAGGCCGTCCGGGACTGGCTGCGCTCGCGCGGTCCCGTCCGGGGGCGCAGGGCGCTCGACGCCGCGACGGCCGTGTGGGCGGGCACGCACGGCGTCGTCTCCCTCGAGCTCGGCGGCCTCGTGGGCGGCGAGGCGCCGCGGCTCGTCGACCGGCTCGTCGCGGCGGCGCTCGCGGACGACGTCGCGCCCCGGGCGTAGGTCCGGAGGCGGCGACCGGGCCGGCCGTCACAGGCGGTCGAGGTCGGCGACCTCCTCGGCGAGCCCGGGCGAGGTGAGGACGTGCCCCATGCCGGGCACGACGCGCAGCTGCGCGCCGGGGATCGCGGCGGCGAGGGCCTCGCCGTGGGCGAGCGGGAAGACCGGGTCCTCGTCGCCGTGCACCACCGTCGTCGCTGCCGTGACGGACGACAGCGGGGCGAGCAGACCCGGGGCGTCGAGCCACACGGCCCGGTGGTGGTTCGCCGCCGCCGCCGGGTCGACGGCGCGGGCGAGGGCGGCCTCGAGCATCGCGCGGGCGGCCGGCTCGTCGAAGGGGCGGACCGGGCCGGTGAAGACGCGGAAGAGCTCGACGTCCGACTCGACCCCGGGCGGCAGGCGGCGCGCCTCGTGGGCGCGCATCGCCGGTGTCGGCGGCGGCAGGTCGCCGGGAGCCGGCGGCTCGCCCCGGCGCTCCCGGTCCAGGGCCGGGCGCGGGTCGTAGCCCATCGGCGACGTCCCGAGCAGCGTGAGGCAGCCGACCCGCTCCGGGACGTGGACGGCGAGCCACTGCGCGACCATCCCGCCGAGGGACGCGCCGACGACGTGGGCCCGCTCGAGCCCCAGACCGTCGAGGACGGCGACCGCGTCGCGCGCCAGGTCGTCGATCGTGTACGGGTCGGCGTCGAAGTCCACCGTGCTCGACCGGCCGGTGTCGCGGTGGTCGTACCGGACCACCTGGACCCCGCGGGCCACGAGGCGGTCGACGAGGGCGTCGGGCCAGCTGACGCACTGGGCGGCCGCACCGGCGACGAGGAGCACCGCCGGCCGGTCCGGGTCGCCGGTGCGCCCGGTCCACAGCCGCAGCGGCCCGGAATCGACGAACCGCTCGTCGACGAACCGCTGGTCGACGGCGGTCACGCCGGCACCGTCGCGACGACCATGCCGCCCTCGACGCCGGGCGCGGGCCGGTGCACGACCTCGGCGTCCACGGTGAGACCCGCCCGTCCGCAGAGCGCGGCGACCTGCGCGGTGGTGCGACGGTGGACGTGCACGTCCATCGGGTGGCCGCCGTACCCCTCGGTCTTGTGCCGGACGCCCTCGCCGGCGTGGAACGCGAGCAGGGCGACGCCGCCGGCGCGCAGCACCCGGCGGAGCTCGCGGAGCACCACCGGGACGTCGCCGTCCGGGACGTGGACGAGGCTGAACCACGCGAGCACGCCGGCCAGGCCGCCGTCGGGCAGGTCGAGCGCCGTCATCGTCCCGACGTCGAAGCGCAGGTGCGGGTTTTCCCGGCGCGCGACGGCGACCATGCCCGGCGACAGGTCCACCCCGAAGGCGTCGAGCCCCAGCCCGTGCAGGTGCGCCGTGAGCCGTCCGGGCCCGCAGCCGAGGTCGGCGACGGGCCCGCCGCCGGCGGCCTCGACGAGCCCGGCGAAGAGGGCGAGCAGCCCCCGCTCGAAGGGTGCCCCGGCGAGGGCGTCGCGGAGCTGGTCGGCGTAGGCCTCGGCCACGGTGTCGTACGACGCGCGCCTGCGGGCGAGCCAGTCGTCGGCGGTCGGGGCGCTCACGCCGGTCACGCTAGCGGGCCGGCCCGAGGCGGGGCCGATGAGTTCCGGGCGGCGGGCGGGTCTGCACCGACGTCGTCCCGTCCCGACCTCCGGAGGACCCCGTGACCGCACCGACCAACCCCGGCCGCACGCTCTTCGTCACCGTGCCCGTCGCCGACCTCGAGCGCAGCAGGGCCTTCTTCACCGCGCTCGGGTTCGGCTTCGACCCGGCCCTCAGCGACGCGACGGCCGCCTGCATGCCGGTCGGCGACCAGGCCGTCGTCATGCTCGGCACCCGCGAGAAGGTCGCCGAGCTGTCCCACCGGCCGCTCGGCGACCCGGCGAGCCACGCGCTGGCGCTGTACTGCTTCAGCGTCGGCTCCCGGGAGGAGGTCGACGCCGTGGGCGCGGCGGCGCTGGCCGCCGGCGGGCGCGAGGCGGACGGCGCCGAGGACCACGGGTTCATGTACACCCGCAGCTTCTTCGACCCCGACGGCCACGGCTGGCAGGTCATGTGGATGGACCCGGCCGCGCTGGGGCAGGACGTCGTGGCGCCGGTGGCCTAGTCCGTCCGGCGGGCTCCGGACGGTGCGGACGCCCGGACGGCCGACGCACGGCGCGTGACGCCCCTACTGCGACAGCCGTTCGAGCATCGCCGCCGCGACGGGAGCGGCGGTGTGGCCGCCGGACTCCCCGCGGTCGACGAAGACGGCGAAGGCGAGGTCGCCCTGCCAGCCGACGAACCAGGCATGGGTCTGCGTGTCGCCGGTCTCGCCGAACTCGGCCGTCCCGGTCTTGCCGTGGACCGGGCCGCCGGGGACGGACCGGGCGACGCGCGCCGTCCCGGACGTGACGACCTCGCGCATCATCGTCCGCAGCCCGGAGGCGCCGGCGACGCTCGCCCCGGAGCAGTCGTCGCACGCGACGAGGTGCGGCCGGTGGTACCGCCCGCTCGCGACCGCCGCCGCGACGGTGGCCATCTGCAGCGGGCTGGCCTGCACCCGCCCCTGGCCGATCGCGTCGGCCGCCTCCTCGACGACGTCGCCGCCGGCGTCCGGGACGGTGCCGCCGAAGCTGTCGACCTCGAGCGGGGCCCGGCCGACGTCGAAGCCGAGGTCGTGCGCGGCGTCGCGCAGCGCACCCTCGGGCAGGTCCTGCGCGAGCGCGATGAAGGCGGTGTTGCACGACTGCGCGAAGGCCGTCGTCAGGCTGGGACGCGACGACAGTCCGTCCTCGTGGTTGCGGAAGCGCTTGCCGTTCACCGAGATCGAGTCCGGGCACTCGAGCCGCGTCGACGGCGACACCCCGCTGCGCAGCGCGGCGAGCGCCGTGACGATCTTGAAGGTGGACCCCGGTGCGTACCGTCCGGTGAGAGCCGTCGCGGCCTCGCCGGTGTCGGTGTTGGCGACCGCGCGGACCTCGCCGGTCGGGGCGTCGAGGACGACGACGGACGCCGTGCCGCGCACGCCGCGCAACGCCCGCGCGGCGGCCGCCTGCACGTCGAGGTCGAGCGTCGTCGCCAGGGCCGGTCCGCCCCCGGGGAACGCCTTGACGACGGAGACGACGTCACCGCTCACGGCGTCGACGACGGCCACGGTGGTGCGGGCGGGACCGTCCGGGCCGAGCTCGCGCAGCCGGGACAGGAGGTTGCGCGAGAGGTCCGGGTCGTCCGACAGCGGACGGCCCCGGCGGTCGACGACGGCGACCTGCGCGCCCGGCGCCGCCACGAGGTCGAGCCGCTGACCCGGCAGCAGCGCAGGGTGCACCGACACCGCCCGGAACTCGACGAGCCGGCCGGTGGGGCCGACCACGGTGGCCAGCTGCGACGCCCACGAGACCTCGCCCAGCCCCCGCAGCGTGAGCGTCACGGTGAACGGGACGCTGCCGTCCGGCCGGGCTGCGGCGGGCGTCGCGACGACCGTCGTGACCCCGAGCCGCTCGGCCATGCCGCCGTAGACGCGGGCGAGGTCGGGCGGGTCGGCCGTCACCGCGGCCATGGTGTCCCAGTCCCCCGCCGCCCACGCGGCGAGGTAGCGCCCCGCGACGGCTGCCGCGTCCGCCGCGGCGTCGGCCGGGTCGACCCGCGCCGCGTCGGAGGCCGACGGAGACGCCGCGGCCGTCCGCGTCCCCGGCGCGCCCGTCAGGCCGTCCAGCGCGAGGACGGCGCTCCCGGCGACCACGACGGCCGCCACCCCCAGGGCGACGACACCCTTGACTCCCCCGACCGCCACCGATCCCGCTCCTTCGTCCGCCCGACCGTCCGGAGCACACCCTGCCAGCCGTGGCGGCGGTCCGCGGTGAGCAGCACTACTCCTCCACGAGATCTCCTAGAGGCCGAGGAGGAACCGCGCGACCGAGCGCTCCCAGCCCTCGGGGTCGACGTTCCACTCCTTCGTGTGCCGGGCGCCGCGGCTCGGCACGTACGTCACGAGGTCCGGCCGGGCCTGCGCGAGACGCCGGGACGGGCCGGACGGCACGTACTCGTCGTCGTCGCTGTGCAGGAGCAGGATCGGCAGGCGCAGCTCGTCGGCGCGGGTCACCCAGTCGAGCCGGTCGAAGTCGAGCGGCTCCTCGACCCCGATGACCCGGCGGGCGTGCCGGTGCTCGAGGACGGCCTGCGAGAGCCGGCCCACCGCGGTCGGGATCCGGTTGAGCCGGGCCTGGTGCGCCAGGACGTCGCGCCAGTCGATGACCGGGCCGTCGAGGACGACGGCGCGCACGCGGTCGGCCGTCCAGGACCGGGCGAGGAGCTGGAGCACGATCGCCCCGCCCATCGACCACCCGACGAGGACGCCGTCGTCCGCCCCCCGCTCGAGGGCGTGGAGCACCGCGGCCTCGACGTCCTCCCACTCGTTGTCGCCGAGGTGGTAGCGCCCGGACGCGCCGCGCGGGGCGCCGGGGTCGTTGCGGTAGCTGACGACGAGCACCGGGAAGCCCAGCCGGTGCAGGACCGGCACGGCGCGCAGCCCCTCCTCGCGGGTGGCGCCGCGGCCGTGGACGAGGACGGCCCACGTGTCGCGCGCGGGGACGCCCGGCGCCGGCGGCACGAACCACGCCGGCATCGGACCGAGCTGGGTGTCGACCTCGACGTCGTCGTGGTCGAGCCCGAGGGCGCCGGCGGGCGTGCCGGACCAGTAGTACTGGTTCCAGCGGGCCGCGCCCGCCTTGATCCGTCCCTTGTCGACGGCGGCGAGCTCGCGGGTCACCGTGCGGGCGGCCTCGTCGTGGTCGAGGACCGCGCCGACCCGGGCGTGCCCGCCGCCGGGCAGCCACAGCCCGTACCGCCCCGGGGCGACGGTCTCCTCGGTGGCCCGCAGCGTGATCGACCCCGCACCGACGCCGAGCACCTCGACGTCGTCCGGGCGCTCGGCCTCGGGCGTGACGACACGGCGGGCGAAGTAGGCGGCGGTCCCGGCGACGGCGACGCCGCCGGCGAGGGCCGCTCCCGCCCCGGCGACGATCGAGCCGACGAGGGCGCGGCGGGAGGAGGGCATGACCGCATTGTCTCCCAGGCCGCGGCGCGTCGCCGGGCAGGCACCCGCGGCGCGCCCGGCGGGACGTGCGGACCTGCGCAGCGGGCGCCTTGGTTAGGGTGTGCCGGGTGCCGCATCAGCGGTGCCCGGACGAGGATGGAGGCCCGGTGGCCACGACGGTCGTGCTCACGGAACAGGCGCTCGGGACGGCGGACGCCGCGCACCTGGCGCAGCTGCACGACGGCGAGGGCCGCGACTGGGTGGTGCTCGTCCCGGCCGACACCGACCGCTCGCTGCTCGCCGACGTCCTCGACCACCTGAGCCTGCTCGAGCTGCGGGCCGCCCTCGGCGCCGTCCGGTCCGGGCACGACGACCTGACCCGCGCGGACGCCGAGCGTGCGCTCGGCTCGTCGGTCTCCGAGCTCGACGCGGTCGGCCTGTCCGCGCGCGGCGTCGTCGTCGACGGCGACCCCGTGGCCGCCCTCGCCGAGGCCGTGGCCCGCGAGGGCGCGGACGACGTCGTCATCGTCACCCGGCCGCACGCCCTCGAGGACACCTTCCACACCGACTGGGCGAGCAAGGCGCGCGAGCGCCTCGGCGTCCCGGTGCTCCACGTCTACGCCGGGAGCACCTGGCTCGGCTGACCTGCGGGGCGGCTACCGCGCCCCGAGCAGCACCTGCCACCCGATCGCGAAGAGCAGGAAGGCCGACAGCGTCGCGAGGACCGCGAGCGGGACGTCGGCGCCGCCCGCCCCGCGCAGCACCGCCAGGCCGAGCCAGGCGGAGAGCACCAGGAGGACGACCGGGATCGCCATCCGGGCCTGGGCCGACGGACCGGCCTGCGCGGGCTGCTGGGAGGAGTGGCTCGCCCGGCCGGGCGAGGCGGGGTCGACGGCCTCGGTCGCCCGGTCCGCCAGGCGGGTGCGGTGCATCCGGTCGAGCTCGTAGAGGCCCTGGGCGACCATGAAGAGCGCGGCGAACAGCGACGGCACCCGCAGCACCATCTCGGCGTCCTGCGAGACCTGGGTCGTCGCCCCGAGCAGGGCTCCGAGGACGAGGAGCAGCACGGGCCCGACGGC